>JAYVUF010000136.1:0-2530 GCA_043788135.1 Actinomycetes bacterium | reverse complement strand
CATCCCTATCTTTGGAATTTGTTATGGATTTCAAGTGATGGCTCGTGCGCTTGGTGGAGTGGTGACCCAGACTGGTAAATCGGAATATGGTCGCACAACAATGAGCCACGACTTTAGTTCCAAATTACTTTCAGGGCTAGATGCGCAATCGCGAGTGTGGATGAGCCACGGTGATTCCGTGACAGAGGTACCAGCGGGATTTACTGCCACTGCTCGAACTGAAGACACTCCAATTGTCGCCTTCGAAAATTCTGATGCCACTCTTGCAGGTGTGCAATTTCATCCAGAGGTACTTCACTCTGAAAATGGTCAGGAGATTTTGCGCCATTGGTTGATAGACATTGTCGGCTGTGAACCAACCTGGACCAGTGAGAACATAGTTAACACAGAGGTAAAGAAGATTAGAGCGCTGGTTGGAGATAAACATGTGATCTGCGGATTATCTGGCGGAGTTGATTCTGCAGTTGCTGCGGCGATTGTGCAAAAAGCAATTGGCTCAGCACTCACTTGTGTTTTTGTAGATCATGGATTGTTGCGTGATGGAGAGGCTGAGCAAGTTGAGAAAGATTTTGTAGCAGCGACCGGTGTTGATCTTAAGGTAGTAGACGCCCGCGATATTTTTCTCAAGGCACTTGCTGATGTGACTGATCCTGAGAGGAAACGCAAGATAATTGGTGCTGAGTTCATTCGGGCATTTGAATCAGCCGCTCGGGAAATTTCCGAGAGCGAGAGTGTGGATTTCCTCGTGCAAGGAACTCTCTACCCAGATGTTGTCGAGTCTGGTGGAGGAACCGGAACTGCAAATATTAAATCCCACCATAATGTTGGTGGATTGCCCGACGACTTACAATTTACCTTAATCGAACCATTACGCACTTTATTTAAAGATGAGGTGCGTGAAGTTGGTATTGAACTGGGACTTCCCAGTGAAATTGTGTGGAGACAGCCATTTCCAGGTCCCGGGTTAGCCATTCGCATTATTGGGGCGGTTACTGAGAATCGACTTAGTGTTTTGCGGAAAGCCGATTTGATCGCTCGCGATGAGTTAAAATTAGCAGGTCTTGATCGTGAGATATGGCAATGTCCCGTTGTGCTTTTAGCTGATGTTCGAAGCGTGGGTGTCCAAGGAGATGGTCGTACTTATGGTCATCCTATTGTTCTTCGCCCGGTTTCGAGTGAAGATGCAATGACAGCAGACTGGAGTCGTTTGCCATATGACGTGCTCGAAAAAATTTCGACGCGAATTACCAATGAAGTGCGAGAAGTAAACCGAGTGGTGCTCGACATAACGAGCAAGCCACCGGGAACTATTGAGTGGGAGTAATTGTGAATCTGCGTAAGGGGTCGACTGCAGCAATGGCAGTCGCAGCACTTACGCTTTGTGCTTTTACTTCGTTCTTCATTTCTTCGAGTTACGCCGAAACAACTCATCGCAGCACACCTCGACCGACTGTAACGAAATCTAAACACCCACTCTCCGCTCTCGCGGCGCCAACGGGTTCCTTCAATGGCACAACCTGCAGTAAGGCAGATGCAACAGCACACACTTCACCGAAGGTTGGCTACCCTGATGCGACAGTAGCTTTGGTCGATCATACTTTTACTCTCAATACCAATTGTGGTCAGATCGTTTTCAGGTCGTGGGGGAAGAAGGCTCCAGCCACGGTGATTGCGATGACCTTCTTAGCAAAGAATGGATATTTCGATCACACCTTCTGTCACCGAGTTACCACCGCATCCATTTATGTTCTTCAATGTGGGGATCCAACCGCAAGTGGTTCTGGTGGACCCATGTGGGAGTATGGAGATGAGAATCTTCCTGACGAAGAGAACGGTGACTATCCGGCTGGAACAGTTGCGATGGCGAATAGTGGTGCCAATACCAATGGAAGCCAATTCTTTATCGTCTACAAAGACAGCACCCTGCCGCCCAATTACACGATTTGGGGGACAATTACTAAGGGGTTAGATATCGTGAAAAAAGTGGCCGCTCAGGGTGTGGTTGGTGGCGGAACCGATGGATGGCCGAAGCAAAACATTGCAATTGATTCGGTAATTGTTAAGTAAAAAGAGTTAGCCCAGTGAGACTATTTTAAAAGTTTCAGCAATTCTTCCTTCAGGCAGACCAACCGCTTCACCATTTCCAATACCCCAATCGCGGACTCGGGATTCCAACTCTTCGACATGAGCAACCTGACTGGCGTGGGCTGCCAGGGCCTGCATTTTTAGAGCGAAGGTCTCTGAAATATCCACATGGTGGTCATTTCCTTCCCCCGACATCATTACCCAGGCCTCTTTGATCGACCAAGGCTCAAGGTGTTCCTTTTGCAAAAGATCTTCGAAAGCGAAGGGATTTCCACAATCAGGGTAGATAGCTTGAATTGCTGCTTCTCCAGCTGCTAGATGGTCGGGATGGCTTGCACCCAAACGGTTCCAATTTCGCTCGGGAGATTGGATCAACATTCTTTGTGGACGAACCTGGCGAATTACTCGCACAATATCTTTACGCAACTCAATTGTGGGAGCAAGG
>JAYVUF010000135.1:0-2676 GCA_043788135.1 Actinomycetes bacterium | reverse complement strand
ACGCCGAACCCAAGGGTGTTAATAAAATTATGTGACGAAACAGGAAGTTTGGTGATACTCGTATTCTCGCTATTCCTCCTTTTATTAATTGCATTATTTGCAGTCATAAATGTTTCCAATAATTTCCTGGCAAAGCGACAACTTGTCGAAATTGGAGAAGTCGCAGTCACTCGGGCAGCTCACCAAATATCTTTTGCACGTTACTATTCTGGTGATATTCTAATGGACACCTCAGGGGTTGATGGCACTGCTTTTAGAATTCCTATTGACTGCTCCTCAGCGTACAACTCATTTCGCGATGAAATAACTTCAAATTCTTTGCGTGGTTCTGCAATTTCGATCACTGCTTGGAATTGTGCAGGTGATGAGGTCAGCGGCACAATTGCTGTTGAGATATCAGAATTACTCAAATTGCCATTCGGCATTGGTCCGTCGTCAACATCTGTTACCTCGACAGTTGGCGCGACTTCAATAATTGGCGGCGTACGAGGCTGATTGAAGCTGACTTCGACATATCTCGGTACTCGTCTTTAATCGCCAGCAAGTTCTACTTATGCTGAAGAACAATCGATGCAGGAACATTTCAGTTTTTGCATATGCTTGAGAACAGCATAAGAGTAGAAAAATGCGCCTTGCAATTCCATTACTATTGAGCCATGGCTGCGCGCGAATACCTAATCGAGGTAAAGCAACTTGACGCCACATTGGTCAGTATTGAAAAGGTTTTGGATCTTCCAAAATTGCAGGCAGATGCAATTTCATTAGAGGCAGAGGCGAGCGCTCCAGATTTATGGAGTGATACTGAAAAGGCGCAGGAAGTAACGAGCAAACTCTCGCGAGTTCAATCGACTTTAAATAGGATCTTGACTATTCGCCGGCGCCTTGAGGATATTCCGGTCCTCCTTGAACTTGCGGAAGAGGATAAAGATCAGAAAGCACTCCTGGATGCTGGTACCGAGCTTGATGATCTGATTAGAGCAATTGGCGAACTTGAGGTTCAAACTCTTCTCAGCGGACAATACGATGAGCGTGATGCTCTGATGACCATTCGCTCAGAAGCCGGCGGAGTTGAAGCTGCCGATTGGGCCGAAATGTTAAGTCGAATGTATTTTCGATATTGTGAGCGGAACAATTACAAAGTTGATGTACTAGAGACTTCGTATGCCGAGGAAGCTGGCATCAAGTCCACTACCTTTAGAATTAGTGCCCCATATGCTTATGGACAACTCTCCGTGGAGCAGGGAACTCATCGCTTAGTTCGCATCTCTCCCTTTGATTCTCAAAGTAGAAGACACACTTCATTCGCTGGAGTGGAGGTGGTCCCCGTTGTGGAGCAATCCGACCACATTGAGATCGATGAGAAAGAGATCCGTATAGATGTTTACCGATCCTCTGGTCCTGGGGGCCAAGGAGTGAACACCACTGACTCAGCGGTAAGAATTACCCACCTCTCAACTGGGATTGTCGTCTCTTGCCAAAACGAGCGCTCACAAATTCAGAACAAGGCAACTGCAATGGCCGTGCTGCAATCCAAACTTTTAGCACGTAGACGTCAAGAAGAGCGAGCTCGAATGGATGCCCTCAAGGGTGATAACTCGGGGTCGTGGGGAAACCAGATGCGCTCATATGTTCTAGCTCCTTATCAGATGGTCAAGGACCTCCGAACTGATTATGAGGTGGGTAACCCCGCAGCGGTGTTAGACGGCGATTTAGATGGATTTATCGAAGCCGGAATCCGCTGGCGAATGAGTGGGAATAAAGGTAATTAACACCAATTTGTCCAAGTTATGGAGTTTTTCACACCCAATCTGTGCCTAATCTCCACAAGTCCGAGGCCAAATCTAACTAAACTGGCGCGGTACCTTGCCCGATACTTAACATTTCAGGAGTTCTTAGTGATCAAATTTGAAAATGTCACCAAACTCTATCCAAAGCAGGAGCGGGCCGCTTTGGATCGGGTCACGATTGAAATTCAAAAGGGCGAATTTGTATTCTTGGTGGGACTTTCAGGGTCGGGTAAATCGACCTTTCTGCGTTTAGTGCTCCGAGAAGAGCAGCCAACGGCTGGCAGCATCATCGTTGCAGGGAAAGAACTTGCTTCCCTTGCGGCACACAAGGTGCCAGAACTCAGGCGCCAAGTTGGAACAGTTTTTCAAGACTTTCGCCTGCTTCCCAATAAGACCGTGGTAGAGAATGTTGCCTTCACCCTGCACGTGTTGGGCTACTCGCAAAAAGAGATCAATCGTTATGTCCCTGAGGTCCTTGAAATGGTGGGCTTGGAGGAGAAGGGGGATCGCAAACCGAGTGAACTTTCCGGTGGTGAGCAGCAACGGGTTGCGATTGCGCGCGCCTACGTTAGTCGACCGATGATTTTGATCGCTGATGAGCCGACCGGAAACCTTGATCCCGCAACTAGCGTTGGAATTATGAAATTACTGGATCGGATTAACCGCGACGGGACAACGGTCCTTATGGCGACGCATGATGCAGGAATTGTTGATCAGATGCGAAAAAGAGTTATCGAGCTGGAGAGTGGTCATGTAATTCGCGACCAGGTCCGAGGCGTCTATGGATATACGGGTTAATTTCCTAAATACCTAGATCATCCCAACAGTACGAGCGGTGAAGTAGTACGAGTGGTGAAGTAGTACGAGTGGTGAAGTAGTACGAGTGGTG
>JAYVUF010000134.1:0-3065 GCA_043788135.1 Actinomycetes bacterium | reverse complement strand
AATCCACGAGTCCTTACATTTGGCGCAGTGCTTATCGGTATCGTCTTGGCCGCGGCAATTCAACTACTGACCGGCTTCTTTACAGAGATTGGCCGGCGGCCAGTTAATGATGTCTCTGCCTCTTCCAATACCGGTTCCGCAACAGTGATTCTGGCTGGTATCGCTATTGGTTTTGAATCTGCTGTTTATTCAGCGCTATTAATCGCTGCGGCAGTATTCGGTGCCTTCATATTAGGTCACGGTTCAATCGTTCTCAGCCTCTTTGCTATCTCGCTTGCGGGAACTGGATTACTTACGACTGTCGGTGTGATCGTGGCAATGGACACTTTCGGCCCCATTTCTGATAACGCCCAAGGCATCGCAGAGATGTCTGGTGATGTGCAAGGCGAAGGTGCACAAATTCTCACCTCACTAGATGCTGTGGGTAATACAACCAAGGCCATCACCAAAGGAATCGCAATTGCGACAGCTGTGCTCGCTGCAACTGCGCTCTTTGGGGCATTCACAAATGCAATCCTCAAAGCTGTCAGTGATGCTGGCAAAAATCCTTCCGCTCTTAACATTCAATACCAAGGGATTTTAGATATTGCCAACCCACGTAATCTTGTTGGACTCATCATTGGCGCTGCAGTGGTATTCCTCTTTGTTGGATTAGCGATCGATGCCGTATCCCGAGCCGCAGGAGCAGTCGTTGTTGAAGTCCGCGAGCAATTCCGTTTGCATCCAGGAATCATGGCGGGAACGGAAAAACCTGAGTATGGCCGAGTTGTTGATATTTGTACCCGTGACTCGCTTCGTGAATTGGTAGCACCTGGTCTACTGGCTGTTATGGCCCCCATAGCAGTTGGCTTTGGACTTGGCGTGGGTGCGTTAGGCGCTTACCTTGCTGGTTCCATTGGTACCGGAACTTTGATGGCGGTCTTTCTGGCTAACTCGGGTGGGGCCTGGGATAACGCCAAGAAGATGGTCGAAGATGGTCACTATGGCGGGAAAGGTTCTGATGCCCATCACGCAACCATCGTTGGAGATACCGTTGGTGATCCATTTAAAGATACCGCTGGACCTGCGATCAACCCACTTTTGAAGGTCATGAACTTGGTTGCCCTCTTGATCACGCCCGCTATCGTCTCCTTTGCACTCGGTGGACATCCCCTTGAAAGTGGCGCCATATCACTATTCGCTGTAATCGTGATTATTTACGCCCTCGTTCGCAGCAGGAGAGCGGCTACTGCAATCGTATAAAGACTCAAAATTGGTGAGCAAGCGCTTTCCAATATAAACCTTTAGGAGTTAATGGATTTGGGCATCAAGTTAGTAATTGTGGAGTCCCCCGCAAAGGCTCGGAAAATTGGAGCCTTTCTTGGAGATGAATATGTCGTTGAGGCCTCGGTGGGGCATATCCGCGATCTTCCGCAGAGAGCTGCCGATATTCCAGCTGAGTACAAGAAAGTGGCCTGGGCTAAAGAGGGTGTAAATATCGCAGAAGATTTTGCTCCGCTCTATGTCATTAACCCCGATAAACGTGCGAAAGTAAATGAGTTAAAAGCGCTCATGAAAGGCGCCGATGAATTGATCCTGGCAACCGATGAGGATCGCGAGGGTGAAGCGATCGCCTGGCATCTCATCGAAGTGTTACGCCCAAAGATTCCAATCAGCCGTATGGTCTTTCACGAGATTACTAAGGAAGCAATTCAAGAGGCGGCGCATAACACGCGGGATCTCGACTACCGTCTTGTAGATGCGCAGGAGACCAGGCGGGTACTAGATCGACTTTATGGTTATCGAATCTCACCAGTTTTGTGGAAGAAGGTAATGCCACGGATAAGCGCCGGTCGAGTTCAATCGGTTGCAACTCGATTGATCGTAGAACGAGAACGTGAGCGGATGGCTTTTATCTCCTCCTCTTGGTGGGACGTGAAAGCCGAGACTGAAGCAAATTTTACTGCCAGGCTTATTGCAATTGAGGGGAAGAGAGTTGCGAGCTCAAATGATTTTGATGAGATGGGTGCGCTAAAAGAGAAATCTTTGAACTCCATTCTCCTTTTGGATGAAAAGAAAGCACGTGAATTAACCGAGAGCTTGGTTGGGGCAAAACTCAGCGTTAAAAGTACCGAAGAATCTCCGCGCACTGAACGACCTAAGGCCCCATTCACAACATCGACGATGCAACAAGATGCAGGTTCGCGTCTGGGTTGGGGATCACAGCTCACGATGCGAGTTGCGCAACGTTTATACGAAAATGGTTACATCACGTATATGCGTACAGATTCGGTGACACTCTCTCAATCGGCTGTGGCATCGGCAAGGGCGCAGGCGGCTTCTTTGTATGGCAAAGAATTTGTTCCTAATAGCCCACGGTTGTATGAGGGTAAGACCAAGAACGCGCAAGAAGCGCATGAGGCAATTCGCCCTGCTGGAGATCCTTTTAAGACCCCCGGCGAATTAGCTCCGGAGCTAAGTCGAGATGAGTTTGCGCTCTACGATCTAATTTGGAAAAGAACTATTGCTTCGCAGATGTCAGATGCAAAGAAGGCGCAGATGCGCGTTGATTTTGAGGTAGAAACAAAGCAGAAAAATAAGGCTACTTTTCGTGCCAATGGTTCGGTACTCACATTTCCCGGATTTCTAGCCGCTTATGAAGATATTCAAGAAGAAGGCGTCTCCGACCTTGATGATGGCTCAAAGCGACTTCCTCCCATGAAAGTTGGGGAACTTGTTGGGGTTAACCAATATACAAATGAAGGCCATGACACTAAACCTGCGGCTAGGTATACCGAACCAACCCTGGTAAAAAAATTGGAAGAGTTAGGAATCGGCCGACCTTCCACATTCGCCTCGATCATGAGTACCATTCAAGACCGCGGTTATGTTGCAAAAAGAGGCCGGGCACTCGTTCCAACCTTCTTAGCGTTTAGTGTGACAGGTTTGCTTGAACAACATTTTTCAAAGTTAATTGATTACGAATTTACAGCTTCGATGGAAGAAGATTTAGACAAGATCGCAAATGGTGAATCTGATCGAGTGGAGTGGTTGACGCGTTTCTTCTATGGACATGATGATGTTCC
>JAYVUF010000133.1:0-2184 GCA_043788135.1 Actinomycetes bacterium | reverse complement strand
AATTATGAAGACAATTGCTGCAGCCGTGTTGGCTGATAAGGCCAACATGATTTTTATGGAATTAAGTTTCTGAATTGTTTCATCGATAACAGCGCCAAGGATAGAGATCAACAGAATTCCTTGCGCAGCACCAAAATATCCGCCGTAAATACCGGTGAAAAAGATGGCACTATCTCGCGTAATGACGTTGGCCCTCGGCTTGGATTCCCGTTCGGCCGCTATCTTGCGCAACCAAGGCTGGATGATTACAAGGAGTAGCGCCAGGGCAATTAGAACTGGAACGATCGTCTTAAAGGCCGCCGCTGGTAGGACCAGTAGAAGTAACGCGCCGCCAGTTCCGCCAAGTAGCGATAGAAACGAAAGGCGGAGAACACGCGACCACTGGGTTTTCAATTCGGCACGGTAGGCAAAGGCACCGCTGATTGCACCGGGCAGAACACCCAGATTATTTGTCATGTTGGCGGTTAGCGGGGCGAATCCAAAGGCGAGTAACACGGGGAAAGTAATCAGGGATCCCGAACCAACCACACTGTTGATCGTTCCAGCACCGATTCCGGCCAGGAAGAGCATTGAAACCTCAAAAAGTCCCATGGCCAAGTATGTCTTGAAATCGAGATTGCTCGGATCTGGGCCGAGTTCTTGCAATTCGTTTGCAGGAATAACGCGAGTAACCCAGATCACGGTACTTTCTAAGCAGATTTGGCCCTTCTGGGAATAATTGAAGTTTCAACAATGTTATAGTCATCAAGTAGTTGAATTTTCAACTAAAATATACGTCCCCGAGAGATACCTAAGGAGTTTTAAAAAATGACTACAGCAACCACAGCCAGTCTTACCGGTACCTACGCAATCGATGCCAGCCACAGCCAGATCGGTTTCGGCGCCCGCCATGCGATGGTTACCAAAGTGCGTGGACAATTCAATGATTTCACCGGCACTGGACTCTTCGATCTGGAGAACCCAGCCAACTCCAATGTTCAGATTGTCATCCAAGCAAAAAGCATCGATACCCACAATGCTGACCGCGATACGCACTTACGCGGAAATGACTTCTTCGATATGGATACATATCCCGAGATAAAGTTTTCCTCAACCTCCTTCTCCCAGGTTGACGACAGTACCTACTCAGTGACCGGCGACCTCACCATGAAAGATGTGACCAAGTCAATTGCTTTCAATTTGGATTTCACTGGAACCGCCGTTGACCCTTGGGGTAACACCCGCGTCGGCTTCGAGGGCAAGACAACGGTTAACCGTAAGGATTGGGGCGTTAACTGGAATGCAGCTTTGGAGGCTGGTGGAGTTCTCGTCGGTGAGAAAGTCACCCTCGAGTTCGATATTTCAGCAGTCCGTAGTGGGGACGCTGCTTAAGCGTTAATCGCTTAACCCAAGACTGAGATGAGGACCGGGCCTTCTGGCTCAGTCCTCATCTCCATTTAAGGGATGAGTAATTGAGGGATTTGGCTGGCGGATCAGCCTGTAACCTAAGCCCATGTCGACCGATAACACGCGGGATTTCCGCCACGAGGGATATGACGTCGCCTATGTCCAAGAAAAATGGCTCCCGATCTGGGACTCTCTGGCCCCCTTCAAATCTGGCCGCCCGGATGACATCCGGCCCAAGAAGTACATCTTGGATATGTTCCCGTATCCGTCGGGGGATCTTCACATGGGCCACGCCGAGGCCTACGCCCTAGGAGATGTCATCGCCCGTTATTGGGTGCAGCGTGGATTCAATGTCTTGCACCCCATCGGGTGGGATGCTTTTGGGTTGCCAGCCGAGAACGCGGCGATTAAGCGTGGGATTGATCCGGCTGTGTGGACTTATGAAAACATTGCGGTGCAGAAGGCATCAATGCGTCGATATGCCTGCTCTTTCGATTGGGATCGTACCTTCAATACCTGCGACCCGGAGTTTTATCGATGGAATCAGTGGATTTTCATTCAGATGTTTGAACGGGGCCTGGCATATCGCAAGGCGTCGAATGTCAACTGGTGTCCAACCGATCAGACCGTCTTAGCAAATGAACAGGTGGTTGCCGGACTGTGCGAGCGATGCGATACGCCCGTAATCAAGAAGAAATTGACGCAGTGGTATTTCAAGATCACCGATTATGCAGATCGTTTGCTCGATGACATGTCACAACTTGAGGGCCAGTGGCCGGACAAAGTGCTCACAATGCA
>JAYVUF010000132.1:0-2028 GCA_043788135.1 Actinomycetes bacterium | reverse complement strand
GGATGAGCAGAAGGTTACGGGTGATTTCCACATGGAGGTTTTCATCACGACAAATCTCTTTGAGGATTTTGGCGTTGCCTTCCATTCTAGCATTTGGAGGTTCAGCAAAAGAGAACCCACAGACGAAACTACTGTAGAATCTGATACCCTCTAATATCTGGGTGGTTAACAAGGCCATCATGATTTGCCGTTTAGGGTCAGCCCCTGCGTAGTTCAGGAGGGCGTCGTAGTCGGCCTTGACTTGTGCTGCCCTATTCTGAATCTCTTCGTCCTGCAAAACCGCGTCGAAGACCAAGGAGGGGTCAGGAAAGATATTTTGGATGATGTAAGTGTAGCTGTAGCTGTGGAGAGTCTCACAAAACTGCCAATATGAGAAACACGCTTCCACTTCGGGAAGGCTTAGATGTCGAGCTAGAGGTGCTACTCCACGTTGAATGACAGAATCCATTAGGACTTGGAACTGCAGATTTTTGAGGAAAACATGCCTCTCCGCAGTAGTAAGAGTTTCGAAATCAGGACGGTCTTTAGTCAAGTCATACCGCTCTGGACGCCAGAAAAAACCCATCTGTTCCTTGAACAAATCTAGGAATACGTTATGCTTGGGTTTGTCATACCGCTGCAAAGATAACGCCTCCCCGAGAAAAATTGGTTGTTTCAGTGAATCAACTTGAATAGGGTTGAGGACAGTACGCCATTGTACTATATTTTCTGTTGGGGGTAAGCTCATAAAGGTTTATAATGCACAAGCTCCGCTTTCACATCCGGAATCATTGGCGCTTTGAACATCAATGGCAGCAGCAGTCATAGAAGGGATTGCTTCTCTGGAGCGGTTCACGAGTTGATCAGAGACTTGTGTCGATTGTTTGTCACCGTCGTTAGTGTTGGTGTAATAAATGGTTTTGATGCCAAGGCTGTAGGCTATCATCTGTTCTCTTGCGACTACATCTAGAGAGATCATCCCTCCTTCTGCCTTGCCGTAGTCATAGTACATGTTGACGCTGATAGCCATGTCCATGAACTTTTGCAAAGCAGCTACGCAGTGCAAATAACCGATGTTGCTCGGGCGTTCATATGCAAAACTATACTCTCCTTTTACTTCTGGCAATACTTGTTTGACTGATCCTGTCTTACTCTTCTTGGTCGTGATCAAGCTGCGAGGTGGCTCAATCCCATTAGTGCTGTTCTGCAAGATGGATGAGGATTCGCATGGCATCTGAGCGGTAAGTGTGGCATTCCGCAAACCATGCTCAGCGATACGTTGCCTCAAGCCTTCCCAGTCCATGTGCAAAGGTTCTTTAACCACCTTATCTACTCCGGCGTAGTAATGATCAATGGGAAGCTGGCCTGACGCATATTTAGTTTTGTAAAAGTATTTACATCTGCCTCTCTCTTGGGCTAACTCGCAACTGGCTGAAAGAAGGTGCCACTGGATTTTTTCCATCATCCGAGCCGTAGTATCTGGGGCCAATGGATGGTCGTAAGTGAGGTGCTGATTCGCTAACCATGCCGCGTAGTTGGTAATCCCCACCCCTAAACTGCGCCAGTTCTTACAGAAACGTTCGCCTGCGGGGACTGGGTAATCTTGGTAGTCGATGAGAGTGTCCAAGTATCTAACTATCGTGCGGCATATCCTCGGCAGAGTTTCGTTAGTCACGTTGAGCAAATTAATACCCGACAAAATGCAGATCCCAATTTCGGCTTTAGGGTCGTCAATGTGCTTAAGGGGGATTGTGGGATGGGTGATCTCCATGCAAAGATTCGACATGTGTACAGTTTCTGTGAACGAACCGTGAGCGTTGCAGTGATCCACATGCATGACGTATAACCGGCACGTCTCCACCCGCTCCTGAATCAACATATCCCAAATTTGCATGGCTGGGATCTGCCTCCGGAAAAGCAGAGTTTCATCAGCTTCATATTTCATATAGAGTTCGTCAAACTCTGGAGTGCCGAAGGCTTCATACAACCCTTTGGCCTCGGATGGGCTGAACAGTGTAATTGTTCCACCACTGCGCACCCGCTCATAAA
>JAYVUF010000131.1:0-7272 GCA_043788135.1 Actinomycetes bacterium | reverse complement strand
ACGCACTTCATCCAAAACATCATCAAACCTACGCGTTTTATATCCACTGGGGGCTTCATAGGTGTTGCCGTGCATAGGATCACAGACCCACAGGATTTGTGCGCCTGAGTTTCTCACGGCCTCAACTAGGGTCGGAAGTTTTTCACGAACTAGACCTGCTCCCATACGGGTGATAAATGTCAGACGTCCAGCTTCATTGCTTGGATTTAGCATCTTGATCAATGTCAGGGCATCTTCTGGTGTCGACTTTGGACCCAACTTGATTCCTATCGGGTTGTGAATCTTGGCTGCAAAATCTAGATGCGCACCATTAATCTGACGGGTTCGCTCCCCTATCCAGAGAAAGTGGCCCGATACATCGTAAGCGTTACCCGTGCGTGAATCTATTCGGGTAAGCGCCTTCTCATACTCAAGAATGAGCGCTTCATGGCTCGCGTAGAAGTCCACCTTCTTAAAACTCTCAGGATCAACTCCCGCAGAAGTCATGAAGTTTAACGCGCGCCCGATCTCGCTAGCCATCTGCTCATACCGTTGTCCAAATCGTGGATCCGTGGCAAAACCCTTGTTCCATTCATGGACTTGGCGCAGGTCAGCAAAGCCGCCCTGTGTGAATGCGCGCACTAAGTTGAGAGTCGCAGCGGACGTGTTGTACACCTGAACTAAACGTTGCGGATTCGGCTCTCGAGATTCAGGCGTAAACTCAATGTCATTGACTGCGTCACCGCGATACGCAGGCAAGGTAATTCCCCCGCGAGTTTCCGAATCGTTACTGCGAGGCTTGGCGAACTGCCCAGCCATTCTTCCAACTTTAATAACGGGCAAAGATGAGGCATATTGCAATACCGCTGCCATCTGCAATATTGTCTTGATGCGATTTCGAATTGAATCTGCCGTTGCAGATGCGAAAGTCTCAGCACAATCTCCACCCTGAAGCCAAAAGGCGCGACCTGCTTGTGCTTCCGCAATCTTGGCTTTTAGGTTATCGCACTCTCCTGCAAAAACAAGAGGAGGCAATTTATTTAATTCCGCCACTGCCTTTGCAATCGGCGTTCCAGCT
Organism: Actinomycetes bacterium; assembly: GCA_043788135.1. GTDB lineage: Bacteria > Actinomycetota > Actinomycetes > Nanopelagicales > Nanopelagicaceae > PALSA-747. Next base: position 6,215 of record JAYVUF010000131.1, on the reverse strand, counting down.
GGACCATCTGGACCATCTGGCCAGTGCGGTTGTTGCGCAGCAATAAGGCCAGGGGTAAACAAAGTATCAAGATTGGTCATAAGTAGAGCCTAGGGAGGTTAGAAGTCAATGCGACGACTAATTATCCGAAGAAGACCTCAGATTCTGCATAACGCGCGGTATCTACCAATTTGAGCTCCCCGGTTGCGGACTCCAACGGCACCATTTCAATCTTCGTTCCATGCAGAGCCGTCATAGTTCCCCAATTACCCCCATGTGCCGCAGTTATTGCGGCGAGACCAAAACGGGTTGAAAGAACCCGATCAAAGGCTGTCGGCGATCCACCGCGCTGAATGTGTCCCAGAACCACGGTACGAACTTCGTGACCGGTCTTCGCTTCGATCTCTTCTGCCAACCAATCACCAATTCCCGATAATTTAACATGTCCAAATGCATCAAGGGTTTGATCCTTGACTTTCATATCGCCATCTTGGGGGATGGCGCCTTCGGCAATAACAATGATGGGAGCGAAACCATCTGCAAATCGAGAATTAACCCATGTGGCTACCTTCTCCGTAGAAAACTTAACTTCTGGGATCAAAATCGCTGTTGCACCACCTGCGATTCCAGCGTGTAAGGCGATCCAACCGGCGTGGCGCCCCATGACTTCAACCACGAGTGCACGATGGTGTGATTGTGCAGTTGTATGGAGGCGATCAATAGCCTCCATTGCAATATTTACCGAGGTGTCAAAACCGAATGTGTAATCCGTATTGTTTAAATCATTGTCAATGGTCTTTGGGACTCCGATGACTTTTACGCCCAGTGCATCAAGTTTCGTGGCAACGCCAAGGGTGTCTTCTCCGCCGATAGCGATAAGCGCATCTATTCCCATCTCCTTGAGATTGCTTTGAATCCGCTCAACTCCACCCTCAATTTTGAAAGGGTTAGTACGCGATGAGCCTAGAATCGTTCCACCCTTTGGCAATATCCCACGGGTTGTTGCCAGGTCCAGGGTCGTGGTGAGGCCTTCCAATGGACCTTTCCAGCCATCTCGGAAGCCAACGAAGTCGTACCCGTACTCCTTTACTCCCTTGCGAACAACGGCTCGAATAACGCCATTGAGGCCGGGGCAGTCTCCGCCACCTGTGAGAACTCCAAAACGCATCTCTAACTCCAGATCAAATCTCAAAAAACGGGAAGAAATTCCCGGGGTGGTCAACGTTGACTAGCGCAGTCTACCCTTGCCCAATGGCCCTTGTTGCAGGTGTGGATTCATCAACCCAGTCCGTAAAAGTTGTTATCAGGGATGCTGAAAGTGGGGAACGTATCCGTGAAGGGCGAGCACTCCACCCTGACGGAACAGAGATAGAGCCTGAAAGATGGTGGGAGGCTCTTGGAGCCGCCATTGCGCAAGCGGGTGGCCTTGCAGATGTAGCGGCAATCTCCGTGGGTGGTCAGCAGCACGGGATGGTGGCACTTGATCATGAGGGTGAGGTAATTCGTCCCGCTTTGCTCTGGAACGACACCAGATCCGCCCAATCCGCCAAAGATCTGAATTTCGAAATCGGTGGGGACCAGGCCATGGCTAATGCCACCGGTTCGGTGCTGGTTGCCTCATTTACCGCGAGCAAGGTGCGTTGGTTAGCCGATAACGAACCTGAGTTAGCCAAGAGAGTCGCAGCAGTGGCCCTTCCTCACGACTGGTTGTCATGGAAGCTACAAGGCGCCACTAATTTTGCCGGACTCTTCACTGATCGCAGTGATGCTTCAGGTACTGGGTACTTCGACCCCACATCTTCGAACTATCGGCGTGATATTTTTGCTCAAGCATTGAAAAGCGAGCGCGAGGTTTATCTACCTCGAATAGTGTCAAGCTCCGAGTTTGGAGGAGAAACCTCAGAGGGCTTAAAAATCGCTGCTGGTGCTGGAGATAATGCTGGCGCAGCATTTGGGGTCCAAGCAGTTGCCGGAGATGTTGTCGTTTCCCTTGGAACTAGTGGTACCGCATTTTCAATCTCAACAACTCCAACTCATGATGGAAGTGGCGAAGTCGCAGGCTTTGCAGATTTAACCGGTAATTATCTTCCACTCGTTTGTACCTTAAATGCCGCTCGAATTCTCGATGCCGCAAATCGAATATTGGGTGTCGATTTTTCGCACCTCTCCGAGTTGGCACTCCGCTCACCTGCCGGTGCAAATGGATTAACGCTCTTGCCTTATTTTGCTGGTGAACGCACTCCAAATCGTCCTCAGGCAACGGGAGTATTTTCGGGTATGAATCTCAACAATTCAAACCCAGAATGTATTGCGCGTGCCATGATCGAAGGGATGCTCTCTGGAATGGCGGATGCGATTGAATCTCTCTCCAGCCAAGGTGTCGCTATTAATCGAATATTCCTTGTTGGTGGAGCGGCCGAAAATCCTGCAGTTGCTCAGATAGCTTCTTGCCTCTTTGGCCGTGAAGTGATCATTCCTCCGGCCGGTGAATATGTAGCTAATGGAGCAGCGCGGCAGGCAGCGTGGGCGCTCCTAGGTACGGCGCCGCAATGGAATTTAGGAAAAAGTGTTCATGTGCAAAGCGCTCCTACTCCCGAAGTTCTGGAGAAGTACCGTTCTCTGCGTGATGCAACGGTGGGCTGGTGAAGCCCAGTAGTTGGATTAATTTCAGTCTTACCGGGATTTTATGGGGAGTCCCCTATCTACTTATAAGAGTCGCGGTTGCTCCAGGACAATTCACCCCCGCCTTTGTCGTCTGTGCACGCGTTGCCATTGGAGCGGCGCTGCTCTTGCCGTATGCAAGTTGGCGTGGGACATTAAGGCCAGCTATTAAAGGGATTAAATGGATCGCTCTTTACGGAGTAATCGAGATGGCGGGACCTTGGGGTTTTGTTAGTCAGAGTGAAACCAAGGTGAATTCTGGGCTCGCTGCCTTGCTCATTGCAACGGTCGCCATCTGGGCAACGTTATTAAATGGAGCACTTGGAGATAAAACGGTCTGGCACTCCACGCGCATTATCGGTTTAATAGCCGGATTTATCGGAATCTCTCTCGTTGTCGGAATTGAAAGTTTACAAGGCAAGGTAAATACCTTTGCAATTTTGCTGCTTTTGCTCTCGGCCATTGGTTATGCAATTGCTCCGACTCTAGTTCGATCCAAAATTCCAGAACTTGATGGAGCAGCGGTCAATGGGCTTGCGATGCTCGCAACAGCCATTCTCTATCTACCCTTTGCAATTGCGCAGTGGCCGCATCATCACGTCAGACCCAACTCAATTTACTCCGTAATCGCCCTGGGAATATTTCCGACCGCAATATGTTTCGTCATATTCTTTAAAGTGCTCGCAGATATAGGCACCGCTCGCGCTTCACTCGTTGCATATATAAATACTGGAGTTGCGGTGCTTCTTGGAGTCCTTGTTCTACATGAGAAGTTAACGACAGGAATATTGATAGGACTTCCGCTAGTACTAATCAGCTCTTACTACGCTAGCCGTAAACCAATTACTCGGTAAACCCCAGACGAGCCAGTGCCTTCGGATCACGTTGCCATTCTTTTGAAACTTTGACATGTAAACCTAAATAACTTTTAGCATCCAGAAAGGTTTCTACTCCTGCACGTGCACGAATCCCAATTTCCTTAAGTCGACTTCCTTGCGGTCCAATAATGATTGATTTTTGGGAGTCGCGTTCAACGTGAATCGTGGCGTGAATATCGTAAAAATTCTTCCCCTCCCGCTTGCTCATCTCATCGATAGTTACCATAATTGAGTGCGGTAGCTCTTCATACAAATCTTGGATCGCGGCTTCTCGAATAAGTTCAGTAATATGCAACTCAGCGGCTTGATCCGTATCAATATCTTCCGGATACAGTGAAGGTGATGTTGGCAAAGCCTTCACCAGCAGCTCCAGAAGTAAATCTGTCTGCTCCAAGTTCTTGGCAGAAATCGGAACTATCTCATCTACTGAAATTCCAGTTTTTGCTATGAAGAGTGAAACTTCTACCAATTTAGCTATTAAGTCATCTCCATTGGAAGTATCGACTTTGGTCACCGCAACATAGAGGTGGCGAATATGCCCAAGTCGCCGGACGATGTATTCATCGCCAGCTCCTATTTCCTCATCTGCAGGCAAACATAAAAGCGCAGCATCAACGGACTCAAGATTCTCTTGCACCATGGCATTGAGACGAGTTCCAAGCAAGGTTTTAGGTTTATGGATACCAGGGGTATCAACAAGGATCATCTGAAAATCGGATCTAGAAATAATTCCGCGAATCGGATTACGGGTGGTGTTGGGGTGACTTGAAGTAATTACAATTTTCTTGCCAACAAGAGCGTTAACCAAGGTTGATTTACCCACATTTGGACGACCAATTACCGCGATGAATCCGGCGCGGTGTTCTGTTGTCATGTACATAGTCTCCCATTATTCGGTGAGTGGACCTACCAACTCCATGACATCGGCTATTGATGTAACAATCTCGGCGGTTCTCTCTCCGATCAACCGGTGACATCCATCACTAGTCGGAGAATGAATAGATCCAGGTACCGCAAGAACGGGGCGAAATAATTCTGCCGCTTCTCTTGCAGTTCGAAGCGAACCGCTTCTAAAGGCGGCTTCAACGACGATCGTGGCTCGTGAGATGGCGGCAATTAAACGATTTCTAATCAAAAAACGAGCAGGAATCGCGTGAGTATTGGGAAGAACTTCAGAAAGTAATAGCCCATTCTCGATGATCTCGCGAAAGAGTCGTTCGTTCCCGCTGGGAAAAATCGAATTCACTCCTCCTCCCAGAATCGCAATGGTCTGACCTTCAGCGATCAAAGCGCCTCGATGTGCAGCGCTATCAATTCCAAAGGCCCCACCACTCACCACGCTCCAGCCTCGATCAATTGCACCGGCGGCAAAGTCTCCAGCTACTCTCACCCCATAATCGGTTGGATTTCGAGTTCCAACAATCGAAAGAGATTGTTCACAACTTGCGAGCGCAGAACGTTCCCCTCGACCGATAAGGGCAATCGGAGGGGCTTTTAGGTCATTAAGTCGCATTGGCCAATCCTCGTCATCACGTGTGATTACGAATGCCGCGCATGAATCAAGTTGACCTTCAAGTGCAGAAATATCGAGATCTACCAGCGCGCTGGATAAATTGCGGCCACCCCTTTTAAAATCTGCATAGAGACCTGCATAAATCCGCACCAGCATCTCTTGAGCTCCATGCTCCAAATATTCGGCGCTCCAATATTCATTGCCTCCTTCAAAGAGCGCAAGCAGGGCCAGATGAGCCGCGGCATCAGAGTAATTCACAGAACTTCAATTCCCTGCCGGAGTTGGTAAGCACTTTCTACCTCTGATAACCCAGGAGTGGTCACACCCACTCGATCAGCAACTGTCCAAGCAAGGCGCATTACCTTGTGATAACCCCGTGCGCTCAACCGTTCGTGATCCAATTCAGAGTGAAGAAAGGCCATGCCCTCTCTTCTGGCTCGGAATCGCTCCCGCAACTGACTGGCTGGAATTCTTGAATTTAAACTCCAGCTTTCATTTTGAAATCGCTCCGCTGCTACCGCGCGAGCACCGATAACTCGCTCCCGTACCGAGGCACTCGATTCGCTTCTTTCACTTGACGACATTTCAACTCGCGAGGGAACTTCTACAAAAGAACGAATATCGATCCGATCCAAAAGTGGTCCTGAAAGGCGTTGCAAATATCTTCGTATCTGCAGGGAGGAACAGGTACAGGAACGACCTTTTCCACTAAATCGTCCGCACGGACAAGGATTTGCAGCAAGAACTAGAAGAAAATCTGCTGGAAATGTGACGGTTCCCATAGATCGAGATATCGAAACCGAGCCTGACTCCAAGGGCTGACGCAAAGAGTCGAGCACTCCAGCCTTACATTCCGGCGCCTCATCAATAAACAAAACCCCGCCATGTGCCAGTGAACATGCTCCTGGTTTGATGAAATGTGAACCTCCGCCCACCATCGCTGCAGGTGTTGTCGTGTGGTGTGGCGATACAAAAGGCGGAATTCGAGATTCCAAATTTCTCTCTTCAATAGAGCCCGCAATCGAATGGATAGCCGCCACCTCGATCGCCGCCTTCTGTGAGAGCGGGGGCATGACCGATGGAATTCTCTCTGCCAACATGGTTTTGCCGGTTCCGGGTGGACCAATAAAAAGAAGATGGTGTCCTCCGATAGCTGCCATTTCTAAGGCAAAACGAGCTTTACG
>JAYVUF010000130.1:0-2413 GCA_043788135.1 Actinomycetes bacterium | reverse complement strand
CCTTTTACTTCAAAGGAGAGGGTGGTTCCACCACCACTCATCTGTTTGCGAGCCAAATCGTATTGTGGATGAGAATGCAAACCTGGGTAATTCACGACACCGATTTCTGGGCGCGTCTGTAAATACTCCGCAACAACTTGTGCGCTCTGATTCATGCGATGCACGCGTAGCGACATCGTTTCAAGTGACTTCACTAGTACCCAGGCATTAAAGGGACTTAAGGATGGACCGGTATGTCGTACAAATGGATTCAGACAATTCTTGATGTAATCCTCAGATCCTAAGATTGCGCCACCGAGAACTCGGCCCTGACCATCAATATGTTTGGTTGCTGAATACATGACAACATCTGCGCCGAGCAAGAGAGGTTTTTGTAAGATTGGGGAGGCCATCACATTATCTACAATGACTAGCGCGCCAACTTTGTGAGCGAGCGCTGAAATCATCTCAATATCGACCAATTGCAACATTGGGTTGGACGGAGTCTCAAGAAAGACTGCTTTGGTCTCCACTTGCAAGGCTTTGCTCCAGAGTTCTGGATCGTTTCCAGATACAAATTCGACGTTAATACCCCACTTGGGCAAGATCTCGGCCAAGACAACCCAGCAGGAGCTAAACATGGATGCCGCGGCAACGACTCGATCTCCGGCACTTACTAAACAGGCGATCGAGGCAAACATTGCAGACATGCCGCTGCCAGTTCCGACGCACATCTCGGCACCTTCGATTGCCGCTAGGCGATTTTCAAACATCGAGACGGTGGGGTTGGCAAATCGCCCGTATAGATAATGATCAATCTCTTCAGCAAAAGCACCATTGGCCTGCTCAACACTGTCATATGTAAAGCCACTGGTGAGGTAGAGAGCCTCTCCAGTCTCACCAAATCCAGAACGTGCCAATCCGGCCCGAACCGCCAAAGTCTCCTCGTGCAACTCCCAACTGGGCTGCAAACCATCACTACTGTTGGAGTAGCCCCAGGGGCGATTTTGGTGTGTCACCTCTTTAGTTTAACTGGTCTTCTCCTCGAGACGGCAAAGCCCAGAGATTGCTCACCGCAACTTGAATTAGGTGATTAGATAGCGCTTATGAGCGATCCCATTGCAAATCCACTCCGCGGCCAAGAGGTTTATGACCTGGACCGCGCTCACGTTTTTCACTCTTGGTCAGCCCAGGGCCAAATCACCCCCATGCCTGTTGCGGGGGGTCTGGGAAGCTATTTTTGGGATTACGACGGCAATAAGTACCTCGATTTCTCTGGTCAATTAGTCTTTACCAATATTGGTTTCCAGCATCCCAAAGTTATTAAAGCGATACAGGAGCAGGCGGGTCTTCTAACCACGGTCGCCCCCCAACATGCCAATGAGGCTCGCTCGCTGGCAGCAAAGAGCATCACCGCTCACGCCGGGGCTCAACACAATAAAGTTTTCTTCACCAACGGTGGTGCTGACGGGGTAGAGAACGCAATACGGATGGTGCGCTTGCACACGGGTAAGCACAAGGTGCTCTCCTTTTATCGGAGTTATCACGGAAACACTACGACTTCTATAACGGCGACCGGAGATCCGCGTCGTTGGCCAAACGAGCATGCCAGCGGACATGTGCATTTCTTCGGACCATATCTTTATCGGACCGCTTTTTGGTCGCAATCACCAGAGCAAGAAACAGAGCGCGCACTAGAGCATCTAGAGCAAGTCATAATTTTTGAAGGTCCTTCAACCATCGCCGCTATCTTGATCGAGTCGATAGTAGGAACTGCGGGTGTCTTGACTCCGCCACCAGGTTATCTTGAGGGAGTTCGTGCGCTCTGCGATAAATACAACATTAAATGGATTGCCGATGAAGTCATGTCAGGATTCGGACGTTCCGGTAAATGGTTTGCCTACCAACATTCATCTGTTGAGCCGGATCTGATTGTCTTCGCCAAGGGCGTCAATAGTGGGTATGTCCCGCTAGGTGGTGTGATCATCAGCGATGAGATTGCAGCCACATTCAATGATCGCGTCTTCCCAGGTGGACTTACTTATAGTGGACATCCACTTGCTACCGCCGCTGCCCTAGCCACGATAGATGCTATGCAGGAAGAGGGAATGGTTGAAAACGCGGCCAAGATTGGCCAAGAAGTCATTAAGCCACTACTTGAGGAGTTGATGGCGAAGCACAAAGTAATTGGAGAGATACGAGGTTCCGGAGTTTTCTGGGCAATTGAACTTGTAAAAGATCGCGCAACCCACGAACCACTTGCTCCATACGGTGGTACTAGCGCGGCGATGGGGGAGTTTATGAAAGCTTGCAAGATAGCGGGCCTCATTCCATTTGTGAATTTCAACAGAATTCACGTCTGTCCTCCCTGCAATGTGAGTGAAGCAGAAGTGCGGGAAGGTTTTGCTATTTTGGATCAGGCATTTGCTGCTAT
>JAYVUF010000129.1:0-6007 GCA_043788135.1 Actinomycetes bacterium | reverse complement strand
CCCTCGCATTCTCTATTCTTAATGAGAAATTGGCGCCAGAGAACGCTCGTTACGTTCTGGTGTCAGGAGCGGAACAAGACTTAGCAATATCGCAAATGCTCACCAATTCCCATGTGCATATTCCCTGGGACCTAGCCCTTAAAGATGCACAATCCACTCGCGGATTCGTCCGCGAGGTGCGTGATCTGATTCTTCGTGCAACGGAGTTAGGTCTTGATGCCAAGGGTCTTCAAGAACGCGGAAAGTTATTGCACGAAGATTATTGGGATGGCGTCGCTCATTTTTGGGCTTCCTACTTTGGGGCTAATGAATTAAAGAGTGCAACGGTAGGGGAGCGTTTAGTTCGAATTGATCCAAGTTCGATCATTAATGAGGCGATTTTCTTGCTACAAGAGGATAGTTCTCGCCTTGAACACTTCCGAAAGCGATTCACCACTGTCGTTGTTGATGAATTTCAAGAGAGTGATCGATCGCAAAGAGCGCTATTGGAGTTGTTGGCTCCTGAAGATTTGTTGATCTTCGCCGATCCAGATTCTGCGATCGGACGATTTCGGGGAGCAGATCCAGATAGCCTCATTCTTTACCTGGCAGAGAGTGTGCCACAGCATTTAACGCTAACTGAAGATTTTCGTGGCGAACCAAAGATTAACCAAATCGTAAACGAGATCGCCTCCGGATTCACCCAGAGCTCTAAGTTTCGTACGCGAACTTCGACCAAGAGTGCATCTAATCCCTCTTCAGTTCGAGTCGCAAAATTAACATCTCAGAGTGAATCTGCAACGTATATTGCCCATAGCCTGCGAAGCGCACATCTTAAGGATGGTTTGCCTTGGTCCCAGATGGCAGTTCTGGTTCGGGCACCTGGCTCAGAAGTGGCGGCACTGCAACGCGCATTTATTCAAAGTGGAATTCCAGTTTCTATCGACGCCCTCATGATTGCTCTCTCTGAAAATCCTGCCATCTTGCCGCTGCTATTAATCGCTAAAATCGCCCTTAAATCTGCACCACTTACAGCGCAAGATTGGCCGGTCTTAGAGGAAATATTGCTCTCTGAATTTGGTGGCTCAGATGCGCTAGAACTTCGCCAGATGAGATTGGCCTTTGCGGCAATTCGCAGTGACCATCGCAGTACGACCGAGATGATGATTGACTCACTTACAGAGCCGACCGCAGATCTGACATGGGAACAGATCCCCTCGCTGAAACGTCTAAATGATCTGCTGCGAAATGTGCGCAAAGCGCTTAAAGGCGCTCCTGATATCTCTGATTTATTGTGGGCGATTTGGGAATCTGCAATTAACTTTGAAGGCAGCAAGATTTCCTATCTCTGGCGGGAGCGAGCTCTGGCTGGCGGCGCTCGCGGCGCACAGGCTGATCGTGATCTCGATGCTGTTATTCAACTCTTTGAAAGCGCTCGCAGGTTTGCGGAGAGAAATGTAGGTGCATCACCGGGGCTCTTCATCTCTCAATTAATGGATGAGCGGATTATGAGCGACTCCATTACGTCGGTAGCGGCGCGCGAAGAGGTCGTCTCTATCAAAACCGTTCATGCCGCTAAGGGGCAAGAGTGGGAGTTTGTGGTCGTTACCGGAGTTCAAGAAGGGCTTTGGCCAAATCTCAAAGAGCGCGGATCGCTTCTTGGAAGCGAGCGACTCGTCGAAGCTCATCGAAGTGGGTTAACCGCTCGGGCAGAAATCGCCGCTGCAGCGGCGATAGGTCTTGCAGCCGATGAACGCCGCTTGCTTTATGTCGCTCTCTCTCGGGCCAAGTCACGATTGTTAATCACCGCCTATGCCCACGAAGATTCTCTGCCTTCGCGATATTTCGAAGAGATTTATGAAGCGCTCCATCATGAATCTTCTGAAAATTTTGTGACGGCTCCCGAGCGCGAGATAACCTCCCAAGCACTGGTAGCCGAATTGCGTAGAGCAACGATTGAAGGATCAGAATTTGCAGCTGGGGTTTTGAAAACATTAGCAACATCTGGAATTAAGAGTGCTGACCCATCGCAGTGGCTAGGAGTTCGCGATTTGAGTTCTGATCATCCGATTATTGAACCTGATAAACCAGTGCATGTCTCTCCGAGTGCATTAACCTCATTTGACGATTGCGGATTGAAATGGTTTCTCGAAAAGTCTGGAGCCCAAGATGGAGATTCTACGGCTCAACTCTTAGGAGTTGCTATTCACTTTATTGCATCGCAACTTCTGGTTAAACCCGGTCTCACTCTTGACGAGGGTATAGCCCAGTTAACAGCGGCATGGCCAGTGGTTGATCAAAATGTGGGTTGGGTTAAAACTCAGCAACTAGATGAAGCAACACGTATGTTGACTCGCTTCTTTGAATGGCATCAGGCAAACCCCCGCGAATTAATTTCTACAGAATCTGATTTCGCCGTGCAAATAGGTCGAGCAGAGTTAAGCGGTAGCGTGGATCGTTTGGAGCGAGATCGCATTACTGGTGGATACTTTGTGGTCGATCTCAAAACCGGCGCTACAGTTTCTCGGGAGGCTGCTAAAGAGCATAAACAACTAGCGGCATATCAATTTGGTGTAGTTGCTGGTGGATTTCCAGATCTTCCCGCAGATGCGCACAGCGATGGAGCTGGCTTGCTCTTCTTGAAATCGAAAACAGGTAAGAACGAAACAGTGGATCAACCTCCCATAATTCAGGAAGCTGTTGCGCAAGAGATTCAAGAGGCAGCGCAAGGTATGGCCGCCGCGACCTTCCAGGCGGTTATTAATAAGCGCTGCAATATTTGTTCCGTTAGAGATCTCTGTCCCCTGCAATCAGAGGGTAGGAGCGTGATCGAATAATGTCAGCACGCATCGTCAATGGATATATTGAACTTGATAGAGAGATCTCCGCGCTGAAAATTGCTGAGGAGATTGCAAAGATCAATGGAAAGTTGATTGAACCGACTGCGCAGCAGCGAGCAATTATTGAGTCTAGGCATTTTGGACCAACGGTGATCATCGCTGGTGCGGGTTCTGGAAAGACTGAAACTATTTCTCAACGCGTCCTTTGGTTGGTTGCCAATGGAGTTGTGACACCTGATCAAATCTTGGGGCTCACCTTCACTCGCAAGGCAGCGGGTGAATTAGCAACGCGTATCCGCAAGCGGCTAATTCAGCTTCGAAGCGCTGGCCTCATACCTAATTCCACGGAGCGCGTTAAGTTTCTAGATATTTCTGTTGATGTCTCGACCTATCACTCTTACGCAGGCAAGGTGCTAGCCGAGCACGGAATTCGCATGGGACTTGATACTGATGGTGAGCCGCTCGGTGAGGCAGCTGCCTGGCAGTTGACGTATTCGGTGGTCAATAGTTTTACTGAAGTTGATTCCCCGATTTTCCACAAACCAGATTACATCGTGGAAGCTGTTATGGATCTTTCTGGAGAGTTAGGCGAACATGACGCATCGGTTTCGGAGGTAGGTGAGTTTCTCCGTGATTTTGCGGAACAACTAGAGGCTGTAACTTTCGGTGACAACGAGGGAGTACGCAAGGCTAAAGAGGTGGTAAGTGAGCGCCGTGCCATCTTGCCGATGGTTGAAAAACTTGATGATGACCGTAAGCGCACCGGACGGCTTACCTTTAATGACCAGATGTCATATGCCGCGAAATTGGTAGAGAGCGTTCCTGAACTCTCTGAGATTGAGCGGAGTAAATACAAAGTGGTGCTCTTGGATGAGTACCAAGATACCTCTTACTCGCAAGTGCGCTTTTTGGCATCACTCTTTGGCGGTGGGCACGCAGTCACCGCGGTGGGAGATCCCAACCAAGCAATTTATGGATGGCGTGGAGCTAGTGCAGAAACTCTCTCCAATTTTCCAAATACTTTTGGGGGACGTTGCGAGAAATTTCCGCTCCTTACGACCTGGCGTAATGATCAACAAATCCTAGATTTCTCAAATCGCATAATCGAACTTATTGGCCATTACTCGAGTAGGGAGCCGAACGCACAGAGTATTCTTGAAGTTGATTCATTACAGGCAAGACCTGACGCACCTCAGGGTCATCTTTATTGTGGACTCTACATCACCCCTGACGATGAAGCCGAAGAGATCGCAAAATACTTCGCAACGCTCTGGAAAGACCCCAACGATTCGAGAATTCCAGAGCAAGAGAAGTTAACTTTTGCTGTTTTAGTTCGAGTTAAGGCTTACATCCCACTCATTGAGTTGGAGTTGCGCAAGCGCGGAATTCCAACTGAAGTTTTAGGCCTGGGTGGGCTTGTCCATGTTCCCGAGATCGCTGACATCATCGCTCTGCTTCGCCTTGTGACCTATCCGGATGCAGGTACCGCTCTGGCCAGACTTCTGGTTGGGCCGCGCTTGGCACTTGGACCCAAAGATATCTACACCTTGGGGAAGTATTCGCGCGAGATTACACGTCGTACTAAAACCAGGCGATCTGATCGCTTGGAGCAGATATTGGAATTTGGAAGTGAAGAGAACTTAGATTCCAATGACTTTGCTATCGGCTCCATTATTGAAGCTTTGGATTTGATTGAAGAAGCACCTACTTCAGATTTCTCTATAGAAGGAGCGCAGAGGTTAAAAGAGTTCGCTCGAGAATTAAAATCTGTGCGCCGCTCCATGACAGGTTCCATAACTGACAAGATTCAAATGGCAGAACGATTTTTAAAGCTAGATGTTGAAACTCTAGTCCGCGATGGTTGGCAGAGCGGGCGTCGCCATTTAGATAAGTTCATGGATGAGGCCGCTTCCTTTGCTAGAACCGGCGGAACGCTTTCTGCATTTCTCACCTGGCTGGAGACAGCGGAGGAACGTGAAGGCGGGTTAAAGCCAACTGCAGTCACGCCTACTAGAGGCGCGGTACAAATTCTAACCGTTCACGGTGCAAAGGGTTCCGAGTGGGATGTTGTTGCAGTTCCTGGATTACTCAAAGGTTTATTTCCCAATAGCGGCTCCGCCTCTAAATCTTGGACCAAATACCCGGGTTCCCTTCCAATTAGATTCCGTGGGGATAAAGAGCAGTTCCAAGATTTCCAATTTCCACCTGGAGATGATGCGTTTGTGGCAAAGCGAGTCGATAAAGCTCTTGAGGCTTTTGAAGATGCTCAAAAGGCGCGTCATAAAATCGAAGAGTTGAGGTTGGGTTATGTAGCTTTTACCCGCGCGAAATCACATCTTCTCTGTACCGCTTCTTGGTTTAGAGATGGTAAAAACACAGTAGATCAGAGTGAACTATTCACCGTGCTCCATGAATTTCTCGCGGAAAAAGATGCACAATCGATTTTGGCTTTTTCTGAGAAACCGCTGGAGAATCCAGCTCTGTTGGAACCAAGAAGCGCGCTGTGGCCAGCACCAAGTGTCCGCAGAGTTTTAATCCAGAAATCTGCTCAGTTGGTAACTGCGAGTGAGGTTTTGGATCTCACCCAACTCATCGCCTCTGAGAGCGATCCCAAAAAGCAGACAATTCTGCAAGATGCCAAGGCGCTTATTGATGAGATGCAACGTTGGCGTCAACCAGAGACCGTCTATCTACCAGAGCGCTTATCGGTTTCCACTTTGATTTCTATGAAGAGTGATCCCCAAGAACTCGCTCTTAATATTCGCCGTCCTATGCCGCGTCATACAGATAAATATGCCAAGCGTGGGACTGAGTTTCATCTCTGGATTGAACGTCACTTTGGAGCGCAAACTTTATTTGATGAAGATCTCTTCGATCCTATGCCCCCTACAGATGTGCCGCTCCAAGAGTTGCAAGAGAAGTGGCTAACTTCATCTTGGGCGGTTAGAAATCCTATCGCGGTAGAAGAGGGATTTGAGATGGTAATTAATGGCGTGGTACTTCGTGGGCGTATTGATGCCGTTTATCGTGATGGCGATACCTATGAGGTAGTGGATTGGAAAACGGGCCGAGTCAAGGAAGGGGAAGAGTTGGCTACCGCATCTATTCAGTTGGCAATGTATCGCTTGGCTTACTCCAAATTACATAACGTACCTATCGAAAAAATTAAGGCCGCTTTTCATTACGTT
>JAYVUF010000128.1:0-2363 GCA_043788135.1 Actinomycetes bacterium | reverse complement strand
CGATTCAATGCAAAGTTCCAACCTAAATGGGAGACCCGCTACGTTCTCTATCCCAGAGCGGCAGATCTGCCAAAAGTCGGTTGGGCTGCTTTGCGTGCTGAGAAATTTATTTCTGGCTTTAGTTCGCGCCACTAATCCATAAGAAACCGGTATCTACATATGGTTTCCAGACTCCTATATTGTGACCGCCTTTCGGGATCGGAATATATTTGATAGGAATTAATGGGCTTGCCAACTGCATAAATCGTCGTGCGGAGCTATTTGCAAAGTGATCTTTTACAGATGCAATGACCATAATCCTGGTATTGCGTCGATAATGGGTTAGATAATGGATCAAATCGTATTGAGCTGAAAGATAGTTCTTCTCTCGCTTTGACAATCCAAATGAAAGCGCTGGGCTAAAGTAGCCTGCAAGTGAAACACCTTGCGAATATTGATCTTGATGCAACACCGCGACTTCGGCCGCGCACCAGCCTCCAGTGGAGTAGCCGAAAGAAGACCAAAGACGATCATCCACGCCCAGGAAAGTTTTCAAAAACGTTTTCATATCATCTGAAATCCAGGTTTCAACTTGAGCCCCGCCAACGAAGTTCATACACTCCGTATCTTCCCCCGGTTGCACATTGATAGCTGGGATTACTGCGATTGTCGGAGGAATGCGACCTGCGTTCTCTAAGTTCTCGAGAGAAGTTATTCCGTCGAGAGATCCAATCCAAGTTTGTGGCACTCCTGGGGTGCCCGGAAACAGCTCAACCACTTGATAAGTGCTGCCAATTGAATGGAGAGGGCTTTCCAGTTGCGCAGCCAGTTTGGGGGAAGCCACGACGTAGACAACATTGGAGATTCCTGATTTAGCCCCTCGGATCACCTCACGGAAGATGAGGCTTCCACCTTTAGTTTTGGTAGCAGATAAGAGATCTTTTTTACTTAATTGTGTGAGCGCAGCGGGAGCTACCGCAATCTTTTGATACTGCCCTTGAGCCCCAAAGAGGTCAGACCATGAGCCGTAGAACTCCCCAGAGCGGTTGATAGTTATCCCCATAGAAGCCAGGGCGAAACACTGAATGATCAAGATAAGAGAGAAGCGGCCAGTAATGGTCTTCCAAGTTTTATGAGCAAATTTATGCCAAAAATAGATGGTTGCGATCAGCGTAGCTGCAGTAGCGAGCCAAAAGAGCACTTCCGTTGTAAGTGATAAGAGGGGCAACATGAGGGTTGCAGTTTACCCGTGCGCTTCCTACAGGACTTGACGTGGTGGATCCTCAGAATCGTCATAGGGCGCTTGTGGTTGGGAGAGTTTCCAATACATATAATAGATAAAAACCCCAAAGAACGGCCATTCGATCACATATACCCAGCTGAGGTGATTTCCACCAAGCGCTCGATTAAATTCCCAGACACCCATTAAGCCGCAGAGCGGTAAGCCCCAGAGGACCCAGCGTCGCTTAGGGTCAGGGGTTTGGTCAGGGGTTTGGTCAGGGGTTTTCTCAGGGCTCGATTGTGGATTCATCTTCAGCTTCCGCTAATAGTTGCTCATTGGCAAACCAATCTTTAGCCGCCAACACGATCCATATTGTATCGATGAGCATCCCCATCGCCCACATGATTGCCCCGCCTTGATGCTGATCAGCCAAACCCATCTGCATCGAAGTGTTTTTAGGAAGGCTATGAAGTACTCGGTTTCCGGAGTAAAGAAAGAATCCGACCATGGTTTCAGGCAACATCATCGCGAAGAGGGAGATTACCCGAAGGGAGTAGGGAACAAAGAATGGTTGGGGGTTGCCCTCCATAACGGGGTAATAATAAATAAAACCTCCAACGACAAATAAAACCAACTCCAGGCAATGAGCGTTCGGATTCGTCATCCCTAAATTGGCCAGCGGCGAGAAATGGGTGGCAATAAGTATTGTTAAAAAGATTCCGAACCCAACTTTCGGCTTAAAGAGGAGTTTGACGAGAGCGCTCTGTCCAATCGAATGAATAAAGCCTTGAACTCTCGGGTATCGGGAGTTTTGGGCCACTTTGATGGGCGAACCCAGTACCAAAAGCGGGGAGATGAGCATCATGAGTCCGATGTGTTGAATCATGTGAACCCAGAAGACATGGATTGCCCGATGTGGCACGGGGCCAACCAATAGAAGAAATAAAAGAACCAATCCGGCCAGAAACAAAACCTGGCGCACTAACGAAACTCTGCTCCGGGCGACTTTCTCGGACAGGTACCACCAAGCCGTTCCAAGTATGAGGACCCCAAAGAGCAGATCCCATATGGGGTTGAGCCGCATTTCCTTCCACCCTTCCAATGATTCGCACAAAGATGCGCCAAATAATTGCAACTGACAAGCAAGTACATGTTCCCTAGA
>JAYVUF010000127.1:0-11915 GCA_043788135.1 Actinomycetes bacterium | reverse complement strand
AGCCTGGATGTAGAGGAAGGAACTGTTTTGGGCGTCTTGGGCCCGAACGGAGCGGGTAAAACAACTGTGGTGAGAGTGCTATCCACCCTCCTTGAGCCTGATTCTGGCCATGCCAGCGTTGCAGGAATCGATGTCATTAAAAATCCTAAAGCGGTGCGTCAAATAATTGGGCTATCTGGTCAGTATGCGGCCGTGGATGAGACGCTCACTGGTTGGGACAATTTGGTGATGTTTGGCCAGCTCTATCACTTAAGCGCCGTCCAAGCTCGAGTGCGGGCTACGGAGCTTTTAGCGCAATTTTCCCTTGAGCAAGCTGCTCGTCGTCCAATCAAAACTTTTTCTGGCGGGATGCGCCGTCGGCTCGATCTGGCTGCTTCGTTGATCATTCGTCCCAAAGTGCTTTTTCTTGATGAACCAACCACAGGGTTGGACCCCCGCGGCCGAATGGAGATGTGGACGGTTATTGAGGATCTGGTCCGAGACGGTGTGACTTTACTTTTGACCACTCAGTATCTTGAAGAGGCAGATCAATTGGCGGACGAGATCGTTGTGATTGATCAAGGTCGAGTCATTGCCCGTGGTACTTCAGATCATTTGAAAGATCAGGTCGGTGGTGAGCGCATTGAAATAGTTGTCTCGGAAGAGAATTTAAAAAGTGCAGAAGAGATAATTAAACGAATAACCCTTGGAGTTGTAACCGTGGACCATGGTCTCCGCAAAATATCTGTTCCGGTTCAAGACGGGACTCAATCTCTGATTTCCGTGATTCGAGAATTTGATGGGGTGGGAATTCACGCCTTGGATTTAGCACTGAAGCGCCCGTCGCTGGATGACGTATTCCTCTCCCTAACTGGTCATGTGGCCGAGGTAGATTTAGCAGGGGAATTGATAAAGAAAAAGAGAGGATTCCGAAAGTGAATGGAATCAAGGATGCTCTCGTCATCACCAAGAGACAGCTGCTTCAACTGACTCGGGTTCCCGAGGTTCTTATTTTCAACACAATTCAACCCGTTATGTTTGTGTTGCTTTTCCGTTATGTCTTTGGAGGACTAGGAGTCGGAATCAAAGGAGGTTATGTTCAACTTTTGATGCCGGGAATTTTTGTTCAGACAGTGACATTCACCTTGGCCGCCACTGCTCAGGGACTCGCCCAAGATATGGAGAAGGGGTTGATCGATCGATTTCGCTCGCTTCCGATAGCCCGCTCAGCCTTGGTTGTTGGCAGAACTTTCGGAGATGGGCTTCTAAATATTGTCGTTTTGGTCGTGATGGGTATTGCTGGTTATCTCGTGGGGTGGCGACCTACCTCTGGTTTACCCCATGTTCTACTGGGTTTTTTGATGCTTCTCTTCTTTGGCTATGCACTTTCCTGGGCCGGAATTTTTGCTGGGCTAATGTCAAAAGATGCCCGTGTTGTTGCCAACGTTTCTTTTTTGTTCACCTTTCCACTGACCTTCTTATCCAATGCTTTTGCCTCAACTACTTCGATGCCAAAAGCACTGCAATATTTTGCGGAGTGGAATCCTGTCTCAACGATGGTTGCAGCGGCCCGCCAACTCTTTGGTTTTCATAACATTTTTGGAGTCACTGCTCATTCTTTCCCCAGTGAACATCCCGTCGTGGCATCACTGATTTACATGGTTGTGATCATGGCGATCTTTATCCCATTGAGTGTACGTAGATACAAGAATGCGAACAGTCGTTAGCGGGAGCTTCTAAAGATAAGGCTTGGCCGCAAGGATGCTCACGACGAAGATCTTTTTACTGGGAGTTTTGTAATTAACTTGCTCGCCAATTTTGGCGCCCAAGATAGCCGAACCGAGTGGTGATCGCTCGGAATAGACCTCAATTTCACCGTTAGAAATTTCTCGTGAACCCAGGAGGAAGGTCATTTCCTCCCCTGCCATCTCAATGGTCACAACCATGCCGAGTCCAACGACACCGGATTCACTTTCAGGAGGTGTACCGATGTGGGCGTTTTCCAGCATATGTTTGAGTTGGCGAATTCGTCCAACAATCTTTCCTTGCTCTTCACGGGCAGCGTGGTAGCCGCCATTCTCTTTAAGGTCACCCTCAGCGCGTGCAGCCTCGATTTTCTTCACAATATCTGAGAATCGAGGACCTTCCAGATCTACTAACTCAGCGCGGAGGCGAGTGGCAGCCTCTTCGGTGAGCCAGGTCTGATTTGTCATGAGACCCCTAGTTTATCGTGGCCTGAGAACAATTAGAAACAGTGATCAATTGTGGCCGATACTGCTTGTGCTCTGGTTGGAATCACAATGATTCGAGTGGAGTTTTGAGTACCGGCGGGAATCGTGTCAGTGACCTGACCCACGACATTTGCTTGAAAATCGCTCGCTTTAAAGATGCATTGGTGGCTGCGCTTGGCATTTCGAACCCTAATCAAGTAGCGAAGTGAAACTTCTTTGGGATTCGCAACAGAAAATGAAATGAGCTCTGTCCGTATTTGAGGATTGGAGTAAAAGTTAGCAGACCAGATGAGCCAACTTCCGCCAACCGCCAGAAATACAATCGCCGGAGCGAGCCATGCTCTGCGCCCTCGCTGAGAGCGGCCATAGCGCTCCTGGAGATAGTCATCACCTACCGAGCCATCCATACCGGTAAGCATAGGTTAGAAATTCGTAGGACAATTAGGGCATGAGCGACTCCCCGGATATCAATACAGGTCTTGCTGGATCGATAGTGATGATCGTTCTTACCGCGGTATTTGTCATTCTTATAGTGAGTTTCTATCGTCGTTTTAAGCGCGCTTCAGAGATAGATAATGAGCAAAAATAAGACTATTAGATTTGCAGCATCGGCGATGTCGATTTTGTTGCTTACTGGAGTTTTTTTCGAATTAGGACTCTGGCAGTGGCACCGAGCAGTTGCCACTTCCAGGCAAGGCAAAATAATTCCAAGTTCTACACCGGTTCCTCTTACAACCATCGATTCGGCGGGTAAAAATATTTACACAGTTGCTGTGAATCGCATCGTAACTATGCAGGGACATTATGTTCAAACGTATATTGCCCCAACCCAGTTAGTGACTGGTGATGGATATAAAGATCTCGCGGTCGGTCTATTTTTAATATCTGGCAATCGCGCAATTTTGGTGGTGCGAGGTCTTAACGATGGTTCATTAAAGATGACTTCCCAGGAACTCTCACTGGTCGGACGTTTATACCCAAGACAACAAGAAGATCATGGGCTTAACTCAGCAACCTCTTTGGGTCGGTTAGATCCAGCGTTGGTAGCTGGGGAGGGTTACAACTTGTTCGATGGATATGTGATCGCCACGAAGGAAAGTGATTTATCTGGTGCTGCGGTTGTAGGTAACCGAGTTCCAGCTCCGGTTTTGAAGCAATCAATCTCTGGATTTTATTGGCAACATATTTCTTATGTTGTGATTTGGTGGTTTATGGGATTGTTAGTTCTGGCGGCCCCATTCATTTCAAGGCGCAACACCACACTTCGTGGATTGGCAGATAAGGTGAAGGTATGAAAAAGGGTTTAGAAGGCGCATTACAACGGTATCGGGTCATGGCGATCTGGTCGGGATGCATGTCACTTCTTTTATGGTTCTTTGAAGTGCCCGAAAATCACATTTTTCATCACTATTCTGGGGCTCAGGTTAAATGGGCTTGGATCGCCATCGTGCATGGATTTACTTACCCGATTTATGTGATCACGGCATTTAATTACTCTCTTAAAGCACGCAAAAGTTTTCCTAGTACCATCATGTATATCTTGGCTGGGACCCTTCCGGTCGCCTCGTTCATTGCTGAACATAAAGCGACGAGTGATTTCAAAAAGAAATGACTAATCCAGTAAAGCGCGCCATTAAGGCGATGCTTTATCCGCTCTATGAGCGCCGCTTATTGCAGCAGCTAGATTTCACTCAAACTCCACACCACGTCGGAGTCATTTTAGATGGAAATCGCAGGTGGGCTAAGAGTATTTTAAGAGCCAATCCCGACGAGGGCCATCGCGTCGGTGCTGAGAAGATCATTGAACTTCTGAACTGGTGTGAAGAGGCAGATGTTTCCATTATCACTCTGTGGCTACTCTCTACCGATAATTTAAATCGTAGTCCCGAGGAATTGGACTCGCTTTTAAAAATTATTGCTACTGCCGTGGATCATCTCGATGAATTGGGTCGGTGGGAAATCAAGCCGCTTGGCGCCTTGGAACTATTACCGGAGTGGTTGCAAGTAAAACTTAAAGATGTTGAAGCCCGAAGTAAGGGTCGCACCAAAATAGTTGTAAATGTAGCGATCGGCTACGGTGGCCGCCATGAGATTGTGGATGCCGTTCGCCATTTCATAAAAGATGGAATTCAAACGGGGAAAAGCCCTGAGGAGATCGTGAGCGCTCTTTCTATTGATGAAATAAGTAAACATTTGTATACCGCTGGGATACCTGACCCGGAACTTCTCATTAGGACATCAGGGGAGCAGCGCTTATCGGGCTTTTTACTCTGGCAATCAGCCCATTCAGAGTTCTATTTTTGTGAGGCCTACTGGCCAGATTTCAGAAGGGTAGATTTTCTCAGAGCCTTGCGGGCTTACTCCCAGCGCCATCGTAGGTATGGGCGCTAAGGCCAAACTATTCATAAATTAATCTTTTGCTTCAGCGTGTCACCGACCCCCGAGGGCTCGCGAGTTTTACCTTATGTGACATAAGTTCTATTTGTCTCCCCAACAAACGGAAGCCACGAAAAAAGATTTAAATATGGGAAATGCGAGGTCCTCTTGGCAAAAAGCCAAAAAAACGGGCGCAAAACTTATGTTTTAGATACTAGTGTTTTGCTGGCAGATCCTGCGGCCTTAGCTCGTTTTGCAGAGCATGAGGTAATAATCCCAATAGTTGTTATTGGGGAACTTGAAAGTAAGCGAGACCATCCAGAGCTAGGGTATTTTGCCCGAGCCGCACTACGTACTCTGGATGACCTTCGAATTAGCCACGGCCGTCTCGATCAATCAATCACGATCAATGAGCTGGGTGGGACAATTAAAGTCGAACTCAATCACTCAGATCCAACCTCGCTCCCATCTGGGTTCTTGCGCGATGGGTCTAACGACTCCAGAATTTTGGCGATCGCTCGAAATTTGATGGCGGAAAGTCGTGAGGTGGTACTCGTCACTAAAGATTTACCTTTGCGCGTTAAGGCTTCATCCGTCGGTGTGGAATCTGAAGAGTACCGATATGAGCTTGCCTCAAATTCTGGCTGGACCGGGATGGCTGAAGCGAGTGTGGGGGGTTCTGTTATTGACTCGCTGTACGAAAATGATCGAATCGCCCATGAACTAGGTAAGGAGTATCCGTGTCATACCGGGATAGTCCTTCACTCCGAAAAGGGAAGCGCACTGGCGCGAACCACACCAGATAAACAGTTACAACTTGTGCGTGGGGATCGTTCAGCTTTTGGACTTCATGGAAGATCAGCCGAACAGAGAGTGGCGCTCGATCTGCTCCTCGATAATGAAATTGGAATAGTTTCACTCGGTGGTCGCGCCGGGACTGGAAAATCAGCGCTCGCTCTCTGTGCGGGCCTTGAGGCAGTCCTGGAACGTCGTCACCACAAGAAGGTTGTGATCTTCCGGCCGCTCTATGCCGTGGGTGGACAGGAGCTCGGCTACCTTCCTGGCAGTGAGAGTGAAAAAATGTCGCCTTGGGCGCAGGCAGTTTTCGATACCTTAGGTGCTCTTGTGAGCCAGACCGTGATTGATGAGATCGTTGATAGGGGTTTGATCGAAGTTTTACCACTGACCCATATTCGAGGCCGCTCTCTTCATGACTCTTTCGTGATTGTGGATGAAGCCCAATCACTCGAACGCGGAGTTTTGCTCACCGTCCTTTCCAGGATTGGCCAAGGTTCGCGGGTCGTACTCACCCATGACATAGCCCAACGCGACAATCTGCGGGTGGGGCGTTACGACGGGGTTGTCGCTGTGGTGGAGTCCCTCAAAGGCCACCCCCTCTTTGCCCATGTCACTTTGACTAGGTCGGAGCGCTCTCCTATCGCTGCTTTAGTCACAGAGATGTTGGAAGAGCCAATTAATTTCTTTGCCTAGTGTTGCGCAATTTACCTGAATTTTACCTCCGGCGGACATTTCGGACATAAAGGATCTTATAGTGGCTGACCTGCACTTTTAGATTCCCCTAAAAAAGTGAGATAAAAGTTTTTTTGGCTCTATGCGAATCAAAAGTTGCCTCAACCCCGCGCGTCTGTAACTCTCTAACCCTGTCAGGCACCTAGACGGCTTCGAATCGCGAAGTCAGAGGGTGCAGCGAAAGGCACAATCGAGAAACGCGAAGGAGGCAAAGCTGTGTTTAAGTCATTCCGAAAACCAGCGGTCGCCCTTGCCGCCGCCTTGGCCATCTCCATTACCGCCTCGGTAAATACCACATTCGCTGAGCCCAACATCGGCTCGGAGATAGTCATTCCTGACACCACCACTATTACTTCTATACTGGTCGATCCATCAGTAGCCCTCACCGAAAATATTGGTTCGATTGACTTAGGCGGAGGAAGTTCCCTTGATGCTGGAGAGATGGCCTTGGTTTCACTGGCCGCGCGTCAGATTCAATTGGCGAAGACCCCTGTCGGAGCGAAAGTCGTGGCTAAAGAGTTAATTGACTCCACCTACAAATGGAGCGCTCGAGAGTTCTCTTGTTTAGTTTCTCTGTGGAATGGCGAAAGCCACTGGAATTTTAGAGCGCACAACCACTACAGCGGCGCTACTGGAATTGCCCAGGCACTTCCTGGCAACAAGATGGATGTAGTTGCCACCGATTGGCAAACGAACCCGATAACTCAAATTAAGTGGGGCATTCGTTACATTAAGATTCGCTATGGAACTCCTTGTAAAGCGCTCGCCAAAACTCATTGGGCAGGTTATTACTAAATTTCCTAGTACGCCTTGAACCTTGTACCCTTTACTCACTGGTTCACGGGATTTCCGACCCAGTAAGCCCAACCCAGCTATGAAGAGGTAATTGAAATGAAGTCAGAGATCCATCCAAATTACATTGAAACAACCGTTACCTGCGGTTGTGGCCAGGTCTTTACGACCCGCTCGACAAAGAGCACTGGCTCTATTTATGTCGAAGTATGTTCAGCTTGCCATCCTTTCTACACAGGAAAGCAACGTATTCTCGATACTGGCGGCCGAGTAGCAGCCTTCGAAAAACGTTTTGGTAAAGCAACAGAAACCAAGTAGCTTTTTTCTTCGGACCGCGGCTCACTCACTTCTGAGTGGGCGCGGTCTCTTTATTTTGTGGCAGGGGATCGCATGAGCCAAACACATGACAAGTTCGGCAATGTCCACGAACTTCTGGATGAGTATGAAGAGCTCGAAAAAGAGATGGCCGATCCCTCAATTCACAGCGATCAAGGTAAAGCTCGCCGGCTGGGAAAACGATATGCAGAACTCGGTCCAGTTATTGCGGGATATCGATCCTGGAGGAGTGCAACTGATGATCTCAACGCTGGCCGTGAGATGGCGGCTGAGGATACAGATTTCACGGCTGAGATTCCTGCGTTGGAACGTATGCTCGCAGAATCAGAGACGAAGTTAGAGGAGTTGTTGTTGCCCAGAGATCCTAATGACGATCGTGATGTCATTATGGAGATTAAGGCTGGAGTTGGTGGTGATGAATCTGCCCTTTTCGCCGGAGACTTATTGCGAATGTATCAGCGCTTTGCCGAGCGCCAAGGATGGAAGACCGAGATTATTGATGTCACTGACTCTGAAATGGGTGGCTATAAAGATGTATCAATGGCGATTAAATCCAGAGGCGTGGTCGAACCGGGTAAGACTCCATATGCCAAATTGAAATTTGAAGGTGGAGTGCACCGAGTTCAGCGCGTTCCCGAGACTGAGTCTCAGGGTCGAATACATACCTCGGCTGCGGGGGTCTTAATTCTCGCTGAGGCCGATGAGGTTGATGTGGAGATTCGCCAGCAAGACCTACGGATCGACGTTTTTCGCTCATCTGGCCCAGGTGGTCAATCGGTGAATACCACCGACTCTGCGGTCCGAATTACTCATATTCCAACTGGAATTGTGGTTTCCTGCCAAAATGAGAAATCTCAGTTGCAGAACAAGGAGTCAGCACTTCGAATTCTGCGGGCCAGAATGTTGGCGGCTGCGCAAGAGGAGGCAGATCGCCTCGCCTCGGTGGAGCGAAATGCCCAGGTACGTTCAGTTGATAGATCTGAGCGAATTCGAACCTATAACTTTCCAGAGAATCGACTCAGCGATCATCGCGTCAATTTCAAGGCCAATAATTTGGATGCAGTACTAAATGGAGAATTAGATGACGTTATTGCCGCGTTACTTGAGTCAGATAAAGCTACCAAACTCGCATCCAACGATCATTAATTCCTGATGGTTAAAGATTTATTGCGTCAAACGCGGGATTACTTTAAGGCCCAATCGATACCTGAGGTTGAAGCCTCAATTTTGTTGGGGTACTTGCTAGATTGTTCACGCAGCGAGGTTCAATTAAAACTTCTCCGCATGGGAGATGAAGAGATATATGAAGTTGATCGAAATTTGCGCAAGCTGGTTCTGCGCCGACAAAATGGTGAACCCGTTCAATACATCACCGGCAAAGCCCCATTTCGATATCTGGAATACCAGGTTGGGCCTGGGGTTTTAATCCCACGACCTGAAACTGAATCTCTGGTTTCTCTAGTTTTAGAGGCATCTAAAAATGCTTCGGCAGTAAGTGCCGTAGATCTCGGATCTGGAAGCGGTTGCATTGCGATTTCCCTTGCTACTGAGCAGAGCAACTTCAAAGTCACAGCGGTTGAGAATTCTAAAGAGGCACTGGCGTGGCTGCATAAAAATGTGCAAGAGCTGGCTCCTGCAGTCAAAGTTGTGGAAGCCAGTGTTAAGACCGCCTGTAAAGGTGAAATATTTGATGTGGTCGTAGCAAATCCTCCATATATTCCCCTGGGAGAAGAGTTGTCGATTGTGGTTCGCAAAGAACCGTCGGCCGCTCTCTTTGGTGGAAGTCCCGACGGGATTGCGATCCCCGCACAATTTATAAGCGCGGCAGAGCGTCTTTTGAAGGGTGGTGGCTTATTTGCATTGGAACATCACCAGACTCAGAGCGCAGCCATTCGGCAATTACTGATTGGCAATTTCACTGAAATTCAAAGCGTAAATGACCTGACTGGTAGACCACGCTTTACGTTGGCTCGAAAGATTTAACGAGAAGCCAAGTAAGTGGGTCGTTGACCATTGCGTTGAAATATGCATTGCAGTAATTGTAAGTTTCCAGTTCGAAAAGCTGCAGCACTTGCCAGAAGATAGTAGTTCCACATGCGCACAAATCGCTGATCGTATTGAGGAATCTCATGCCATTTACCCGAAATATTTTTATGCCACTCCATCAAAGTGAGATCGTAATCTGGTCCAAAATTATGAACATCCTCTATTACAAAGGTGTTTTCAACTGCTTTCGCAACTTGCGATAAGGATGGCAGGACTCCACCGGGGAAGATATATCTTTCAAAGAAGGGATCGGTTACCTGCTTTGTGAGATTAGAAGAGATGGTGTGATGCAACATTTGCCCATTTATCTCTAATAAATCTTCGCACTTCTGAAAGAAATCACGGTAGTTTTTAGGACCGACATGCTCCATCATTCCAATGGAAACTATCCGATCAAATTTACCTTGTAGGTCTCGGTAATCTTGCTGAATAAAACTAATATCAACATCCTTTGACCTTTCACGCGCCCAATCAATTTGATTTTCTGCGGGTGATATTCCTATACCAACTACTTTGTAGTTCTTAACGGCATAGCGCAAGAAACCACCCCAACCACTTCCAATATCTAATAACCGCATTCCAGCTTTGAGATCAAGCTTGCGACAAATCAGATCGAATTTAGCAAATTGTGCTTCAGCTAAGGTTGAAGCGTTTGCCCAATATGCACACGAATACACCATCTCTTCATCGAGCATGCGCTCGAAAAGGTCATTGCCAATGTTGTAATGATGCTTGGCATTCTCGGCCGCTCGGTGCTTTGTTTGATTATTTCTGAATTGCGAGAAAATGGACTGGAAGGCTAGTGCGAGACTGGGCTTGAGCTGCTCAAGTGGGTCGATGGTTAGGAGTTTTGAGATCATGGTGTCCAACTCTTGGCAATCCCACCATCCATCCATATAGCTTTCGGCAAATCCCAACTGCCGCTGAGAGATAACGCGATCCCATAACTTCTCATTATGGACCTGGATACTCCAAGGTTCTGAACTGTTGAGGGGTATTCCCGCTGCTTCCAAAATTCCTGAAGCAACCTTTGCACTAGACATGCTGTCATTTTGCTACAAAATGAATGAGTGTTCAAGATCCACCTAGACCTAGTAGCGTTTATCCATGCTCGGAGGAATAGATAACGGACTCTTCTTCAAAAGCTTTGCGGGATTTGCAGTAATTATTTTCTTTATCCTCTTTTTGCGCTGGGCGTTTGGGAATGGTAAATCGTTAATTGCAAAGCCCGGCTCGCTTGGAACTGAGCAAGAGTACGGATTGCTGGTCTCGATCGCTGCGCCAAAAAACTTTATTGAAGGGGAAATGCTCCGGCAAAAACTGCTTGCTGAAGGCATAAAAGCCAATCTTACTCAGACCATAGAAGGTCCCAGAATCATGGTTTTTGAAAGAGACGTTCGCACCGCTAGAGCTGTTCTAAAATCGTAATTGATAAACAAGTACTCAGTTGACCAGGTACGAACGCAAATTAAACTGAAATAGACTTTTTGAAACTCTCCAAGCATCCAGGGGAACAGAAGTAATACTTGGTTCCTTCGTGTTCCCAATGCGCAGCCGACGTGCTCTTTTCAACCTGCATTCCGCAGATTGGATCCTTCGCATAAGGACTTTCCTCACTTTTGTTTCTCGTTAAATAGAGCCGAACGATGACAAGCGTAATTATGAGTGCGATGAGATTCATCCAGCTCGTAAAGTTGTTGCCGATATGTGAAGCGTGAATAACGAGTCCATGGCGCTTGGGAAGAATTGAGAATAGTAAGAATATCTTCTCCGTTATCAGTCCACTAACGCTCATAGTAAACCAGAAGACAGCAACAAGTTTGATTGATAATTTTGTTCCATAAAACTTTTTATATATCAAAACCAACGGAAGTGCCACTAAATCTGCAAATATAAATGAGATTGTGCCGCCAAATGAAATGCCGGAGTTCCAGAGTGCTGCACCGAGAGGAACATTCCCGACAGAGCAGACAAAGCTAATAAAGGCGATAAATGGACCCAAAATTACATTTTCGATGGTTGATAAAAAGCCATGATTTGATAGAAAAAGATGGTGCCACCAGGAGATTGGAACCAGAGTGTCCGCTAGTCCAGCCACTATAAAACCAATAATTAACTCAGTACGAACCATCGATAAATCACCAATGGTAAAACCTGCAGCATCGTGCCATGTCGAACGGGGTTTAAGAATTTTACTCTCTGCCATAGGTAGCGATTGAAGTCGCTTATGGATATTTAATCTGGGCAAGATCAAAGCCAAGAAAGCGATCATGATGGCTCCACCTATAAATTCAGCCAGTGCAAATTGCCAACCAATAAGTGTCCACATGACAAGGCCAAGTTCAAAAACCAAGTTGGTACTCGCAAACATGAATACAATCGAAGTCGTAAAGTCGGCTCCTTTTTCTATCAAACTCTTGGATATTGCACTGGCAGCATAGGAGCAACTAGAGCTGATTGCGCCGAGTAGAGAGGCTTTCAAAATAGTTTTTGGACGGTGATTGCCGAGAGATGCGAGCGCTTTTTCGCGAGTAGTAAAAGCTTGAATAGCGCCTGAAATTGTAAAACCGATTACTAGCGCCCAAAAGGTGTCGAAGAACATCCACCAACTATCTTTGAGTCCGG
>JAYVUF010000126.1:0-12078 GCA_043788135.1 Actinomycetes bacterium | reverse complement strand
TATGAGTGATTTATATACCGATCCACTTGGAACTGCGAGCGTTGCCGCATTGGAGTTGACCAGAATTACAGGCAAGCAAAGCCATGATGTCGCACTTGTCATGGGTTCAGGATGGCTTAGCGCAGCGGATGCCTTGGGTGTACCAACTCACGAATTTGATGCTACTGATCTGCCTGGCTTTCCTGCTCCAACTGTCTTGGGCCACGGTGGAAAGATCCGCTCCTACGATTTACAAGGTGAGAAGGGAATTATTCGAGCTTTAGTTTTTCTGGGACGAACCCACCTCTATGAGGGCAGAGGCGTTGAACCGGTGGTGCATGGTGTTCGAACCGCAGTTAAGGCTGGATGCAAAGTTATTGTTCTCACCAATGCATGTGGAGGAATAAATCCTGAATATTCGGTGGGCCAACCAGTATTGATCCGAGATCACATATCTCTCACCGCTGTAAGCCCTTTAATTGGAGCTGATTTTGTAGACCTCACCGATTTATATAGCAAGCGGATAAGAAGCATTTTGCGAATCGAAGAGCCTAACCTGGCAGAGGGTGTCTACGCCCACTGGCGAGGGCCGTCATATGAAACGCCCGCAGAGATAAATATGATTAGAGTCATTGGTGGTGATTTAGTTGGCATGTCGACAGTACCTGAAGCAATCGCCGCGCATGCGCTAGGCGCAGAAGTGGTAGCCATTTCGCTCGTCTCAAATGCAGCGGCCGGAATCACCGGAGAAAAGTTGAGTCATGAAGAGGTAATGGCAGCCGGCAAGGCTGCCGCCGGGAAAATGGGTGAACTTTTGAGCAAAGTGCTACACAAAATATGATTCATTTAATTACGCCAGAATTGCGAGCTGAGGTTGAAGAGTGGATTGGGCTAGATCCAGATCCTAAGACGGCTGCGCTCTTACAACTTTGGTTAGATAACGAAAATGAAAGTGAACTGAAGTCAGCTTTTTCAGGATTCTTGCAATTTGGAACTGCAGGTTTGCGCGGTCCAATGGGTCCTGGACCTTCACGCATGAATCGAGCTGTGGTTTCGCGAGCGGCAGCAGGAATAGCGGCTTACATGAAGGAACGGGGACTCAGCTCCGTCGTAATTGGGCGCGACGCCCGTCATGGTTCTGAAGATTTTACCTTTGAAAGTGCGGCAATATTTAGTGGTGCGGGAATGCAAGTATTCGTACTCCCTAGACCTCTGCCAACTCCAGTCCTTGCCTACGCAGTGCGCGATCTGAAAGTTGATTGCGGCATCATGGTTACTGCAAGTCATAATCCACCGCAAGACAATGGTTACAAAGTTTATTTAGGTGGAGTAGTTGATGGTATCAATTACAACGCCTCTCAAATCGTATCGCCTGCAGATGAGCAAATTTCAGCTCATATCAATCAACAAAATCACCTATTAATTCGAGGTGATGTGTGGAGCTCATTAAACGACGACGTTCTTAATCGTTATGTCGCCAGGACGGCTAGCATCGCCCCAACTGTCTTTCCAGTGAAGGCTATTTACACCGCTATGCATGGCGTGGGCACCGAGACGGTAGAGAAAGTTTTTGCTACCGCGAACTATGAAAATCTAATTCTGGTTAAAGCCCAGACTGATCCGGACCCAGATTTTCCAACGGTTGTCTTTCCAAACCCTGAAGAGCCAGGTGCCATTGATATGTCACTAGATGTAGCGCGGGCAAATGAGGGTGATGTTGTGATTGCAAATGATCCCGACGCAGACAGATGTGCGGCCGCAATTAACGATGGTGGAAAATGGCGCATGTTAACGGGGGATGAGCTAGGTTCACTGTTTGGTGAATATCTTGCGACATCTGCACCTGAAAATTATCGAAATCGCTGTTTTGCAAACTCCATTGTCTCATCCTCTCTTCTTTCTAAAATAGCCAAGCGTCATGGGATTGAATTTCATGAAACATTAACTGGCTTCAAATGGTTAGCTAAGTTGGAGAACTTAGGATTTGGTTACGAGGAGGCAATTGGCTACAGCGTTGACCCCCAAACTGTTAACGATAAAGATGGAGTTTCGGCAGCGATCATGCTGGCTCGAATTGCCGGGGAGTTAAAATCTCAGGGAAGCAATATTGCAGAATACCTAGCCAAGATAAATGAAAATTATGGCTTTCACAAAACTGTTCAAATTTCTATAAGAGTGCAAGAGCTGTCGAATATAGGACGCGTTCTCAATTCAATTCGTACTTCCAAACCGAATGATATTGCGGGATTAAAGGTTCTACGCTTTGACGATTTACTCAAACCAGATGGCACTTTGCCTCCTACAGATGGTCTGCGCTTTTATCTAGAGAGAGATATTCGCATCATTATTCGTCCCAGTGGCACTGAGCCTAAGGTGAAGTGTTACATCGAAGTGGTTTGCAAGAGTGGATCGTCCTCCGATCGCGTGGAAGCCGATTCGATCGTCGCGCTATTATCCCCAGTGCTTTCGGGGTACTTTGCATGATTGTTGACTCATCAGAGAGTTCACTCCGGGCCTTTCTAAAAGTTCTTCCTACAGTGGATGAAGTGGGCGTAAATCAGCGAGCTGCGATGCTTGCCACCCGAAGCATTAAAACCACCAGTAAAGCATGGGCAATAGATACGGCAATCTCAATGGTGGATCTCACGACGCTTGAAGGCGCCGACACTCCGGGCAAGGTTCGCGCCATTTGTGCCAAGGCGGTTAGACCTGATGCTACAGATTTGAGCGTCCCCTCAGTTGGGGCGGTTTGTGTCTATAACGACATGGTTAAAATTGCACGCACCTGCCTCAATGAAATTGGCGGAGCCGCCATTCCGGTTGCGGCGGTTGCTACTGCTTTCCCATCGGGCAGGGCCTCGTTCGCTGTAAAAGCGCAAGACACTATGGACGCCATCAACGCCGGAGCCGCGGAGATCGACATGGTCATTGATCGGGGGGCATTTCTCTCTGGTCGATATGGTGAGGTATTTGAAGAGATACAGAAGATCAAAGAATTATGCGGGGAGAAGGCCCATCTCAAAGTAATTTTGGAGACAGGAGAACTGGTAACTCTTGATAATGTTCGTAAGGCCTCTTATTTGGCGATGTTAGCGGGAGCAGATTTCATCAAAACCAGCACTGGAAAAGTTGTCCCTGCCGCAACCGCGCCTGTAGTTCTTGTGATGCTTGAGGCAGTGCGTGATTATTACAATTTAGCCAGGGTAAGAATTGGAGTTAAGCCAGCCGGGGGAATTCGCACCACTAAAGATGCGATTAAGCAATTGGTATTGGTCAAAGAAATCGCCGGTCCCGAGTGGCTAAATCCGCAACTATTTAGAATCGGAGCAAGTGCTCTCCTCAATGATTTACTGCTACAACGAATGAAAATACAGGATGGATATTATGCCAGTCCTTCGTATGTGACCCTGGATTGATGAGCGAAAAGAGTATCGATGAATAAATTTGATTATGCCCCAGCCTTGGAATCAACTTCAATCGTCTCTATTGCGGATACTTATAAGTTATTCATCAATGGCAAATTCATAGCCCCTAAATCGGGAAGGTACTTTCCCACAATCAATCCTGCGACTGGCAAAGAACTTGCAAAAATCGCCGATGCCAATGCAGCGGATGTAGATCTAGCGGTGAAATCTGCTCGCGCCGCGTATGTAAAGGTATGGAGCAAGATGCCAGCCGCAGAGCGCGGCAAGTATCTCTTTAGAATTGCGCGGATAATGCAAGAGCGCTCGCGCGAGTTCGCTGTCTTAGAAACGCTCGACAATGGCAAACCAATTCGGGAGTCACGCGACATTGATATTCCTTTAGTTGCTGCGCACTTCTTTTACCATGCAGGATGGGCAGACAAACTTTCCTATGCTGGAGTTGGAAACCAACCCAAAGCCTATGGAGTAGTTGGCCAGATAATTCCTTGGAATTTCCCGATGCTCATGCTGGCTTGGAAAGTTGCTCCTGCGCTAGCAACGGGCAATACCGTAGTTTTAAAGCCAGCAGAAACGACTTCTCTCACCGCATTGTTGTTTGCTGAAGTATGTCAGCAAGCTGGACTTCCAGATGGCGTGGTCAACATTATTACCGGAGCTGGTTCAACTGGAGCTGCTTTGGTTAACCATCCAGGTATCGACAAAATCGCATTTACCGGTTCAACGGAGGTCGGAAAATTAATCGCAACATCTATCGCAGGTACTAAGAAATCTGCCACATTGGAACTTGGAGGCAAGGCGGCGAACATCATCTTTGATGATGCCGCTATGGATGAAGCGGTTGAGGGAATAGTCAACGGAATATTTTTTAATCAGGGCCACGTCTGTTGTGCAGGTTCACGTCTTCTTGTGCAGGAGAATGTACATGATGAAGTTATAGCGAAACTAAAAGTGAGGATGGCTAACATCAGGCTCGGAAATCCGCTGGATAAAAACACAGATATCGGAGCCATCAATAGCGCGGCGCAATTAGCAAAGATCAAGGAACTTTCCGCTGCTGGCAGAGCTGAAGGTGCGGAACTTTGGAGCCCTGCTTGTGAGTTGCCTTCAGAAGGTTTTTGGTTTGCACCGACCATTTTCACTGGGGTTTCGCAAACTCATCGAATTGCCCGCGAAGAGATTTTTGGTCCAGTACTTTCTATTTTGACTTTTAGAACTCCACAGGAGGCGGTGGAGAAGGCTAACAACACGCCTTATGGACTCTCGGCAGGAGTTTGGAGTGAGAAAGGTTCTAAAATTCTTTGGACCGCATCCAAGTTACGGGCTGGTGTTATTTGGGCAAATACCTTTAACAAATTTGATCCGGCAAGCCCATTCGGCGGATACAAAGAATCTGGGTGGGGACGCGAAGGTGGTCGACATGGCCTCTGCGCCTATGTAAAGGTAGGAAACTAATATGGCCACACATTCGACTCAAAGCCAAAGAATTGATGTGCTTAAGAGTTATAAGTTATTTATTGGTGGGGTGTTTCCAAGGAGTGAATCTGGACGTGTCTATGCCGTTAAAGACTCAAACGGAGTCCATCTAGCCAACCCCTCACTTGCTTCGCGAAAAGACCTTCGAGATGCGGTAGTTGCGGCGCGAAACGCTTTTACCGGATGGTCGTCCGCAACGGCTTACAACCGTGGTCAAATTCTTTACCGTATGGCAGAGATGCTTGAAGGTAGGCGGGATCAATTAATTTCAGAGATCATGGCGCTGGAAGGAGTCACGGCGCGAATTTCCGCAATTCAGGTGCAGGAGAGCGTAGACCTTTTGGTCTGGTACGCAGGTTGGAGTGACAAAATTTCGACATTGGCAGGTTCCACAAATTCAGTCTCTGGACCCTTTTACAATTTCTCGACGCCAGAACCTATTGGAGTTGTAGCAACTTTCACCCTAGCCAAACCTTCATTGTTAAATCTAATTGGTGCGATTGCCCCAATTATCACTTCTGGAAATACTGCGATTGTGATTGCCTCTGAAAAATTTCCTTTACCGGCCATAACATTTTCCGAAGTGATGGCGACGAGTGATCTCCCCGCTGGAGTTGTAAACGTTCTCACTGGCAGTAGCTCGGAGTTGGCGCCTTGGGTGGCTTCGCATATGGATATTGATGCGCTCGATGCCTCTGGACTTACTCCGAAACAGTTTAGAGAGACCCAAGTGGCTGGAGCCCAAAATCTAAAGCGAATAAAGGTCCACGCTGATTTAAAGTCACCAGACCGCATCCTTAGTTACATGGAGATCAAAACGGTTTGGCATCCAATCGGCATTTGAACCTACTCTTGGCTAATCCGTTGATAAGCCGGTTTTACCAGCTCTTCGATAATGGCTAAGCGCTCGTCGAAGGGTATGAACGCGCTCTTCAAAGCATTTACAGTCACTCTCTGTAAATCTAATAAGGTCCAGTCAAATGCATCCACGACATGTTCCATCTCTTGTGACATCGAAGTACGACTCATAAGTCGATTGTCCGTGTTTATGGTGACTCGAAAACGTAATTTTTCTAGAACTCCAATGGGATGCGATGCATAATCTTTGGCTGCTCCCGTTTGTAAATTAGAGGTTGGACAAAGTTCCAATGGAATTCGGCGATCGCGAACGTAGGCAGCCAGTAAGCCAAGTTTTGGTTCGCTAGTACTGAAGTCAATATCTTCTATGATCCGCACGCCATGGCCCAAACGCTCAGCTCCGCATATGGAAATTGCCTGCCAGATAGATGCCGGGCCGTAGGCTTCACCCGCAT
This sequence comes from Actinomycetes bacterium, assembly GCA_043788135.1. Classification (GTDB taxonomy): domain Bacteria; phylum Actinomycetota; class Actinomycetes; order Nanopelagicales; family Nanopelagicaceae; genus PALSA-747. The sequence continues at coordinate 5,888 of JAYVUF010000126.1, read as the reverse complement.
GGATAGTGAAATGTGCATTCTCCCCTTGCAGGTAAGCGAAGGCTGACAAGTAGTTCTTAGCGGGATAGCCGTCTTCGGGACCGGCAATATCAAATCCCACGACACTTTGATTTCGGTACTTAACCACTTTGCGAGCAACCTCATCGGACCAATTATTTTGGCGCAGAGCGCAGAGGATCTGTTCTACTCGGATGTTAAAACCTTCCGCTTTGGCATCCTTTATTCCCAGCTGAAAGCCTTCAGTGGTTGCCTCAATGATTTCATCAAGATCCATTCCGCCGCGCGTAAATAATTCCGGCGCGCCTCGAACCTCTGCGTAAACAACCCCATCTCGCGCGAGATCAAGAGCAGCCTCTCGGGCCACCCGGACTAGCGCTTGGTGAGTTTGCATCAGGGCGATCGTGTGATCAAATGTTTCTAAGTAACGCTCCAGAGAGCCGGAGTTGCAGGCATCATAGAACCAATCTCCGAGAGCGGCTGCCTCATAGACCGGGAGTTTGGTGTAGCCGATCTCTTCAGCAAGATCGATAACCGTCTGCGGACGTAAACCTCCATCAAGGTGATCATGCAGAACCGCTTTTGGAATCCGCTTAATCTGCTCCCCATTCGGCTTTTTCTCCAATGTCATAACGAAGAGTTTATCTAGAAATTCTTAGGAGATTCTCTCCAAGATCAGTGGTAACCGATCCATCGATTCCCCGGTTGAAGAGATGCGAACCGCACCTTCTAAGGCTTCTAAGGCACGTTCAAATCTAGGCGCTTCATCTGTATGCAGCGTGAAGAGCGGAGAACCTGCCTCAATTATTTCTCCTGGTTTGGCGTGGATCTCAATACCAGCACCTGCCTGCACAGTTTCACCTTGCCTAGAACGACCAGCACCTAGCCTCCAAGCGCCGATACCCACGGCCAGGGCGTTCATCTCGATTATTTCTCCGCTACTCGGAGCCAGTACAACATGTTGCTCTCGGGCAACTGGTAACACGGCATCTGGGTCTCCACCTTGGGCACGAATCATGCGGCGCCAAACATCCATTGCGGCGCCATTTTTTAGCGCATCAGCAGGGTCCATGGTTGGTTTAATTCCTGCCGCTTGGAGCATTTCTTCCGCCATAATTAAAGTCAATTCGACAATATCCGCTGGACCTCCTCCGGCCAACACTTCAACGGACTCTCTAACTTCAAGGGCATTACCAGCGGTCAATCCGAGGGGGACATCCATGGCGGTTACCAGGGCTACTGTTTTAACCCCCGCCCTTCTTCCCAGCTCAACCATCGTTTGCGCGAGTTCTCGAGCCTTGAGGGGATCATTCATGAATGCCCCGCTCCCAGTTTTTACATCGAGAACTAGGGCAGATGTTCCTTCAGCTATTTTCTTACTCATAATGCTGGAGGCAATGAGAGGAATTGCGGGGACAGTCCCCGTGACATCCCGCAGAGAGTAAAGTTTCTTATCTGCAGGGGCCAGGCCTTTTCCAGCGGCGCAGATGACTGCCCCGCACTCTTGCAAAACTTGAAGCATCTCTATATTGCTCAGAGCTGCGCGCCATCCAGGAATAGATTCTAATTTATCTAAGGTGCCGCCGGTATGGCCGAGTCCTCGACCAGAAAGTTGGGGGACCGCTCCACCACAAGCCGCTACAAGAGGGGCTAGTGGAAGAGTTATTTTGTCACCTACACCCCCTGTTGAGTGTTTATCGGCGGTTTTACGGGTGAGGGCAGACCAATTCATCCTCTCTCCACTATTGATCATGGCATCTGTCCAACGGGAAATCTCTCGCATATTCATCCCGTTGAGCAGAATAGCCATTAGTAAAGCTGACATTTGTTCTTCGGCAACTGCTCCTCTGGTGTAGGCGTCGATGATCCAGTCAATCTGCGGATTCGTCAGCTCACACTTATCGCGTTTCGCAGTAATGATTTCAACGGCTGCAAATGGTTCGTTCATAGTGTTCCTTTAAGACAGGTGCTCAGGGCCAAAAGCCCAAGGCAAAATTTCAGATAAGGGCAATGCGCCAGCCGGCGTCATCAAGAGACAGTGTGGTCCTCCATGTTCAAAGAGCAATTGACGGCAACGCCCGCATGGTGAGAGGAGATTCCCAGAGCCGTCTACACAAAGAACTGCTACTAACCTTCCTCCACCAGATGCAACCAATTCGGAGACCATTCCACATTCGGCGCAGAGGGTCATGCCGTAACTAGCATTCTCGACGTTACACCCTGTGATAATTCGCCCATCATCAACTAGTGCGGCAACTCCGACTGGAAATTTAGAGTAAGGCGCGTATGCCTTGGTCATGATGTGTTTTGCCTCAGCATGCAAGGCATCCCAATCAATCTGCGGTGTAATTAGCGCCATCAATGCGACTCTCCACGTTTATAGGGAGTTCCATCTGCCGCTGGTGCTTTTACTCTTCCGACAAAGCCAGTGACCGCAATTATTGTTGCAATGTAAGGAACCATCAGCATGAAGTCAGATGGAATTGGAGTCCCAATGATTCCAAGAACGCTTTGAAGATTGTCGGCAAAACCAAAGAGTAGGGCCGCCGATACCGCCCCCCATGGAGTCCAGCGACCAAAGATGAGCGCTGCTAGCGCAATGAAACCTTTGCCTGCCGTCATCTCTTTATTGAAGGCCCCTACTCCTCCCACGGTGAAATATGCGCCACCAAGTCCCGCGACCATCCCTGCGATCATGACATTCATAAAGCGAAGGCGATTTACTTTAATGCCAACGCTATCTGCTGCTGTGGGGTGCTCTCCGACGGCACGGGTGCGAAGCCCCCATTTGGTCTTGAATAGCGAGAAATTAACAAAGAAAATTACCGCATACATGAGGTAAACAATGACGCTTTGATCGAAAAGGATGGGACCGACCACAGGTATTTTCCAGAGTATTGGAATTTTGATCGCCGAAAGAGTCGGTCCCGAGTTCCAGGTACTTTGGTAGGGGATGAGGAGTTTTTTGTATAGGAAATCTGTAATTCCATACACCAAGACATTCAATACGAATCCCAGGATTATTTGATCTATGGCAAAGTTAATCGCGAATATTGCTAGCAGTGTTGATATTAAACATCCAGCGAATGGGGCGACTACTAGCCCCAGGAAAGTGGAATGAGTCAGACTCGCTACCACACCACTCACAAAGGCACCCGCAAGAAGTTGACCTTCAATAGCGATATTTACTACGCCAGAGCGCTCGCTTAACACCCCGGCCATAGATCCAAATATCAAAGGAACAGATAGGAGGAGTGCTCCTTGGAGTAGGCCGGTGAATGGAATGAATTTACCGGCGGCGGCCCACGAGAGAAATGACATCAATATTCCAACTGAGCCAATTGCACTAGCTATCCTGATGGTTTTGCCAGCTTGAAATTGCCAATACCCAAGCGCACTCGCGCCCAGTGCCATTACTCCAAAGATAAGAGATGCGCTTCGGGAACTGATGACCCATTGTTGGATCAAGATCCATTCCTTGTCCATGACAAAGCCGTAGGTAACAACTTGCCCAGATTTTTGCAAAATACCAAAAAATAACGTCGAAAGCACTGCGAGCGCAATTAAAACGAACAAGCTCCTACGGCGTCGACGTTCGGCTCCAGATAGAGATTTCACCCGTTCCACCCTTTCGCGGCAAGGTCACCTGAGGATTTGAGGCTCTTCAACCTAAAGACCCATTTCACAACTGATGGAGCGGCGATAAAGAGAACAACGAGTGCTTGGATGACAAGAACGATATCAATTGGCGTATTTGTATTTGCTTGCATAGTTCCGCCACCAGCACGTAAGGCACCAAATAAAATAGAGGCAAATACCACCCCCATTGGTTTTGCCCGGCCAAGTAGCGCGACGGTAATAGCATCGAAGCCGAAATTCCCTGCTGTCCCTGAAGTCAGCGAAAAATCACTTCCTAGTACATGAACCGCTCCACCAAGCCCAGCTAGTGCACCAGATATAGCCATAACAGATGTCAAAACGAATGGAACAGAGATGCCGGCCGTCTTTGCAGCAGCCGAATTGGCTCCAACTGCACGAAATCTAAAACCCCACGTACTTCGGGAGAGCAACCACCAGACAAAAGTCGCGGCAGCGAGTGCGACAAATATTCCAAAGTTAACTCGGTAATTGTTACCTGCTAGCAGTGGCATACGCGATGAAGGGAGAACATCTGGAGAGATGGGATCACGCCGACCCGGGCGTAAAAAGGTCGTGGTTCCAAGAAGCCACATGAGGAAATAAAGAGCGACGTAATTGAGCATGATGGTCACTATTACTTCGTGCGCACCGGTTCGAGCTTTAAGTAATCCGACTAGCCCACCCCAGAGTGCACCCGCCACTATTGCGGCGAGAGCTGCGGCGAGCATGTGAAGGCCTGTAGGAAGATGAAAATGAAATCCCACGTAGGAGGCCGCGATAGAACCAAAAATGAATTGACCCTGAGCTCCAATATTAAATAACCCTGCTCTAAAAGCTAGAGCAACCGAAAGGCCAGCCAAGATCAGCGGAGCTGCACTCACCAGGGTTTCAGAGAGTGGGTACCAAACGAGCCAAGAATCATGAGGCGTTGCAAGACTAGGGTTGTAAACAGAGCCCTCAAATAGGGCTAAGTAGGACTGCCAAACGGCAACTCCGCCTGATTTGATAAATGCCCAAGGATGTCCAATCTGCTTCAAGGTATTTGAGTCAGAGAAGATGATGAGTAATCCACCGAAGAACATCGCTAACAAGAATGAGAGTCCAGGGAGGGTGAGGGCTCTAAAAGAAGGCGGTTTGATAGTTAATTTACGCATGGACCACCCCTGCCATTAATAGTCCCAACTCTTGCGCGCTCACTCCAGATGGAACAATTGCAAGTATCTCTCCTCGATACATAACAGCAATCCGATCGGCGAGGGCGAGTACTTCGTCTAACTCAGTGCTAAATAATAGAACTGCCCTACCAGCATCGCGTTCTTCCAGAATACGTTTATGAACAAACTCAATGGAACCGACATCCAGGCCCCGCGTGGGCTGTGAAGCCACAAGAAGCATGACGGGTCGTGAAAGTTCTCGAGCTAGAACTACCTTCTGCTTGTTACCCCCTGAGAGTGAAGAGATGGGGTCAGTCACCTTCTGCAATCGAATATCGAATTCATCCTTTCGTTTCTCGGCTTCACTTAAAACTATGCCGGGGAACATTTGTATTCCTTTGGCGTATGGCGCTCGGTCATGGAGATCTAACACGAGATTCTCTGCAATCGACATCGATGCAATTAGACCGTCTAATTCTCGTGACTCTGGCACGAAGGCAATTCCTAAGTGCAGAGATTCCCGCACAGATTTGCCAACTAACTCATCCGAGCCTAAACGGACCGACCCCTCGGCATGTTCTTCAAGGTTGACCATCGCCCGAGCAACTTCGGATTGACCATTACCTTGAACTCCAGCGATTGCTAAAATTTCTCCCGCTTTAACCTCAAAATTAACTTTATTTACGAGTACCCGACCCGTTACATCTCGAATAGTCAAATCTGTCACCGTTAGAACAGGCTCACCGATTGCATGATCACCGCGGTCAGGTGATAGTTCAACCTCTCGGCCTACCATCAGGGATGCCAACTCATTTTGGGATGCTTGAGGGGAGGCAGTTCCAACCACCTTCCCGCGTCGAATAATAGTTATACGATCGGCTACGGCTTTTACTTCCCGTAATTTATGGGTAATAAAAATAATGGAAGTTCCTTGGGCTTTAAGTTCCTTCATAATTTTCAAGAGGTCATCGGTCTCCTGTGGCGTTAGCACCGCTGTTGGCTCATCAAGAATGAGAACTTTTGCATCATAAATTAAGGCTCGGATGATCTCCACGCGCTGCTGTACACCAACTGGAAGTCCATCGATTCGATCATCAG
>JAYVUF010000125.1:0-2807 GCA_043788135.1 Actinomycetes bacterium | reverse complement strand
CTGCGGTCAAATTCGGAGTTCCGAATTCTTCTCCTACAACCAAGTCATCGGGTCTAGCAATAGATAATAATTCACGAATCTTGGATTCGACCGCCTTGTCAGCATCTGTTACTGGAGTCAGATCTGGCTTAGTTTCGATAACGAGATCTAAGGATTGATATCGATTTTTTGTAATGAGATCTGCCTCATCCGCCATTTCTTGTGCCAGCGCCAAATCTTGGAGGTAATCTCTCATGAGTTTAGTTTACCTTCACTCAAAAGACCGCGAAGATTTGCCAATCGGGCCAGGGCAAGTGGATCGGTAATCATGGAATTGAGCGCACAATCTTCCTCATCGTGCGAACAATTGCGTGGGCAATGCTCAATAGCTTCGGCAAATTCAGTGAAAGATCTAATGACGCGATCGCGTTCAACGTGCGCTAAACCGAAGGAACGAACTCCAGGAGTGTCAATAATCCAACCAGATTTGTCATTAAGTTCTAGTGCAATCGCGCTGGATGAGGTATGACGACCTCGGCCCGTAACATCATTGACGACTCCTGTCGCACGATTGGCGCTTGTTACCAAAGCATTAACTAAGGTGGATTTGCCTACTCCTGAGTGACCTAATAAAACTGTGCGCTTTCCAAAAAGTTCTTCGCTTAACTGAGTGAGATCTGCCCCGCGTTGAATTTGAATAGATTGCACTCCAAGGTCTTTATAAGGCGCTAGGAATTTACTGGGATCCGCAAGATCGCACTTGGTGATGATGATGAGGGGGCGGATGCGTTGGTCGAAGGCAACGACCAGTGCGCGATCTACAAAGCCGTGCCGTGGTTCGGGATTAGCCGCAGCTAAAACAATTCCGATTTGATCGACATTCGCGACGATCATTCGCTCCATTCCGGCATCATCTTCAACGGTTCGGGTCAACTCATTTATGCGAGGTTCAACCGAAACAATTCGGGCCAAAGTATCTACGCGTCCAGATGTGTCTCCAACTATTCGCACAATGTCGCCAACGACGACTGATTTTTTGCCGAGCTCTCGAGCTTTCATGGCGGTGACTATCACACCCGTTGCTTCAATAAGCGCTGCACTGCGGCCGCGATCCACGGCAATAATTCGTGCCAGTACTGCAGATGAATAGTCAGGGCGATCTTTGGTGCGCGGTCTTGAGAAGCGTTTCGGTCTTATTCGTACGTCATCTTCGTCGAGTTCGCGTGGGCTCATTGATTTCCGTTGAGCAATTCATTCCAGGCACTCGGAAAATCCGGAAGAGTTTTACGAGTAGTTTCTATATTTTCTACTTCGACACCTTTTACTCGTAGTCCAATCATGGCACCTGCAGTCGCTAGGCGATGATCATCATAGGTATGAAAAACTCCCGCGTGCAATGGTTGTGGAAAAATTCGAAGTGCCGATGGCTCCTCAACAATCTCTCCACCTAGGTTATTAATTTCGGTTGCGAGCGCTGTCAATCTATCTGTTTCGTGAGTGCGTAGATGAGCAATGCCGCGAAGGTATGAGGGAGAATCTGCAAAGAGGCAGAGTGCTGCAATGGAAGGGGTGAGCTCACCAATATCGTGTAGGTCGATATCGATACCGTGGATGTGATTTCCGGTGACCGCTAGATCTTCTCCACGAAATTCAACTTGGGCACCCATTCTGGTAAGAATCTGGCGTAGTTGATCTCCTGGTTGCGTGGTGTTGCGCGGCCAGTCACGAATAACGATGGTTCCGCCACTGATCATCGCTGCCCCGATAAAGGGGGCGGCATTTGATAAATCGGGCTCGATCACCTGATCTCCACCGTTCATGATCGCAGGCTTAACCGTCCATTCGTTTTCACGAATTAATACTTCAACCCCTTTTTCGCGAAGCATCGCAATTGTCATTTCAATATGGGGGAGTGAAGGAATAGATCCGCCTATATTCTTGACAGTTATTCCCTCTTTAGTCGCAGGGGCAACGAGGAGCAGCGCTGAAATAAATTGACTCGAGAGGGTGGCATCAACTTCGACCGTCCCACCTTTGAGTTTCCCATTGGCATTTATGGTCATCGGTAAGGAATATCGCGAACCGTGTTCAAGGCTGACTCCGAGGGATTCCAACGCTCGTATAACTGGCCCCAGGGGTCTCTCGTGGGATCTGGCGTCGCCATCGAAATGGATAAGCCCTTTAGCCATAGCAGCGAGAGGTGGCAGAAAGCGCATTACGGTTCCAGCGTTTCCCACATCTACCGACGCCGGACCATACAAAGTCCCAGGCGTGACAGTGAGATCTCCATTCTCAGCTTCCTGAATTTCAACACCTAGCGATTTAAGTCCCGCGATCATTAAGGCGGAATCCCGTGAGTGCAAGGGTCGACGCAAAATCGAAGGAGATTTGCAGAGGGCAGCCAGAATGAGTGCGCGGTTTGTGACAGATTTTGATCCTGGAATTGTTAGCGCGGCAGTTATCGGTTTGTCACCTCGATAAGGAGCGCTCCACAAATTCGACATATTCTAAGCCTACCTGAGATACCTTTACGCTCATGTGCGGTCGATTTGCTCTAGTTGCGATGCCTGAAGATCTCATGGATGCATTTGAAGTAACCACTGGTTATGCAGGTCCTATCTTGCCCGCCGATTGGAATATCACCCCCACGCGCGCCATATATGTAGTTCGAGATAACCGTGAGGGTAAGCGTGAACTGGCGACCGTTTCGTGGGGTCTCATCGCACCGTGGTCTGATAATTCAAGTGGCGCTTTACGCTCTCAATCACAAGCGATAAATGCTCGCTCTGAGAGCGTTCATGAAAAACCTACATTTCGAAGTGCATTTG
>JAYVUF010000124.1:0-2515 GCA_043788135.1 Actinomycetes bacterium | reverse complement strand
AGATCTTTTTTAACAAACTTCAAGGCATTTGTTAGCGCAGCCAGCACAACGATAGCCGTGCCATGTTGATCATCATGAAACACAGGAATATCTAGTAATTCGCGGAGTCTGCGCTCCACTTCAAAGCAACGCGGAGCGGAGATATCTTCGAGGTTGATCCCTCCATAAACGGGAGCGATGATTTGAACGGTACGGACAATTTCATCAACATCTTGCGTATCAAGACAGACTGGCCATGCATCCACATCTGCAAATCGTTTAAATAGCGCGGCTTTTCCCTCCATCACGGGGAGAGCGGCTTCAGGTCCGATATTTCCAAGCCCCAGAACGGCAGAACCATCCGTGACCACGGCAACAGTATTTCGCTTGATAGTTAAGCGACGAGCATCTGATGGGTCGGCTGCGATCGCTTGTGAGATTCGAGCGACACCTGGAGTGTATGCGCGAGATAGATCATCACGGGTTTTAAGCGGAACTTTTGAGGTAACTTCGATCTTGCCACCTAAATGTAATAAGAATGTGCGATCACTTACTTTACGAACTGTAAGCAAAGGATTCTCAGAGATCGCGGCGGTGATCCGTTCAGCATGATCACCATCCAGCGCATCACAGGAGACATCGATAGTTACTCGTTCAATAGTGGATTCAACAACATCCAGCGCTGTAATCGAAGCACCTGCTGCCGTAATGGCAGCGGTGATTTCTGCAACAGGTTGTGCCGACGGAGGACCATCAACCCGAATAGTTATTGCATAACCTGGACTTGTAGAAGCCACTACACCACCCCATATAGTCGATCGCCGGCGTCACCTAGACCCGGAATTATGTAACCCTTTTCATTTAGCTTCTCATCAAGCGCCGCGGTAACGAGTCGAAGATTCGCCTTCGAACCCGAAAACTCTTTCTCCAGCGCAGCGATTCCTTCTGGTGATGCCAAGATGCAAATCATCGTGATCTCTGTTGCCCCCAGATCCAATAAGTAGTGAATAGCAGAAATTAAAGTTCCACCCGTAGCAAGCATGGGATCCAGCACGAAACACTCATGATTGCGTAAATCCTGAGGAAGTCGATTGGCATATGTTTTGGCCTGCAAAGTGTTTTCGTCTCGAACCATTCCCAGAAATCCCACCTGAACAGATGGAATCAACCGCACCATGCCTTCGAGCATTCCAAGTCCAGCCCGCAGAATAGGAATTACCACCGCATCGGGCTTTGCCATGACCGCTCCTTGCGCCATGGCAACCGGAGTTTTCACAGTTACGGGGACAGTTTTGACGTCGCGCGTCGCCTCATAGGCAAGCAGAGTGACGATTTCGCCAATTAGCTCTCTAAAGATAGATGAAGGTGTTTTTTCATCGCGAAGAACAGTCACTTTATGGGTAATTAGCGGATGTTGCGCCACATGGACTTTCACGACCTTGACTTTACCCGTGTAATTGAACCTTGTCGCCCATCAGATTCGGTGCAACGATGCAGGCATGACCAACCAGCCCGACTTCAATGTTGATGATTTTGGCATAGTTGCTTGGCACGAAGATGGTGTATGGCGCGTTTCACGTTTAGTGCAGACTCGTGATCTAGGTTTAATTATGGATCAACTTAAGGCACAAGAAGGGGATGGTGGTTCGGTAGCTCTGATCTCAATCGACGAGGAGTTTTTCTTGATCGCTAGGTGCGTTGGACGAACGATGCAGATGATGATAAGTGATGTTACATATGCAGTTGAATATGAAGTCGCGGCCGATCTCATCGATGCCCTTGACCTTCCATTTCCTGAAGAAGAAGACGAACCACAACCTGGGGGCGATGTAGATCTGCTTACAGATTTTGGGATCAGTGTGATGGAACTTGAAATTATGAGCGATGACATCGATATGTATCCCGAGGAGCAAATTACGGTACTAGCTAATCGATTAGGTTTTGGAGAGCAGTTCTATCAACTATATGATCGCAATTAATGGCTGAATATAAGGACCTCATGGATGAAGCGATATCTATCGCTAAAAAAGCGCTCGCTACCGATGACGTCCCCGTAGGCGCCTTGATAATAAATCCGCAGGGAGTGATTGTTGGTCGTGGAAACAACCGCAGAGAGTTTGAAAATGATCCGACAGCCCACGCCGAGATAGTTGCACTTCGTGAAGCCGCAATAACCAACAATAATTGGCGGTTAGACGGACATACATTGGTAGTAACACTGGAGCCGTGCGCCATGTGTGCCGGGGCTATCGCGCAATCCCGAATTAAAACCTTGGTCTTTGGCGCTTGGGATGAGAAGGCCGGAGCAGTTGGTTCGGTCTGGGATATCTTGCGTGACCCTCGCAGTCCACATCAGGTAGAGGTGGTTGCCGGCATTCGGGAAGAAAAATGCGCAGACCTACTTCACCAATTTTTTAAAGATAAGCGCTAGGGCGTATCCTCACCCCTGGTGGCGTGTCTGAGTGGCCTAAAGAGCACGTCTCGAAAGCGTGTGTTGGGTAACCAACCGTGGGTTCAAATCCCACCGCCACCGCCA
>JAYVUF010000123.1:0-9000 GCA_043788135.1 Actinomycetes bacterium | reverse complement strand
CCCTTAGCCACGAAATCAGTTTCGCAATTGAGTTCCAGCATCACTCCGAGGTTTCCTTCAGCTTTAGCAAGCACTACTCCGTTAGAAGTTGTACGCCCCTCCCGCTTGGTTACCCCTTTGAGACCCTTTACGCGAATTATCTCAACCGCCTTCTCGTAATTGCCATCGGCCTCATCGAGCGCCTTCTTACAATCGAGCATGCCAGCAGCGGTCGCCTCACGCAGACGTTTTACATCTTCAGCTGTATATGAAGCCACGAAATTACTCTCCCTTTACTTCTTCTGGTGTTTCCACTGGTTCAGGTGTTTCTACAACAGCCTCAACGGGAGCTACAACAGCCTCAGTTTCAACAACAGCCTCGGTTTCAACAACTGGTGTTTCAACAACTGGTGTTTCAAGTGATGCCGCAAGTGCTGATTCAACCTCTGAGAAGGATTCAGTGGCTGGCGCAACCTTGTCAGCAATAGCGAGCGCCGCAGCAGAGCGCGCAGCTAAGCCAGCCACGGCGGCATCTGCGATAACGCGCGTTAGAAGTCCGATGGAACGGATTGCATCATCGTTACCGGGAATCTTGTAATCAACTTCATCTGGATCGCAGTTTGTATCCAAAATAGCTACAACTGGAATTCCAAGCTTCCTGGCTTCAGCAACAGCGAGGTGTTCCTTCTTGGTATCAACAACCCAGATCGCACTAGGCAATTTGGTCATGTTTCGGATTCCTTCAAGGTTCTTGGTCAGCTTTTCGCGCTCGCGGCGAAGAACCAAGAGCTCCTTCTTTGTTAAGACTTGATCGTTCTTCTGCTCAAGCTGTTCTAACTCCTTGAGACGTTGAATACGCTTGTAAACGGTTGGGAAGTTGGTCAACATTCCACCCAACCAACGCTCAGTTACATATGGCATTCCCACGCGGGCGGCCTGCTCAATGATTGGTTGATGCGCCTGCTTCTTGGTACCAACAAAGAGGATATGTCCACCCTTTGCGACTGTATCTTTAATGAAATCGTAAGCTGAATCAATTAAACCAAGTGACTGTTGGATATCAATAATATAAATACCGTTGCGCTCGGCAAAGATAAAGCGCTTCATCTTTGGATTCCAACGACGAGTCTGGTGTCCAAAGTGGACTCCGCTGTCGAGGAGTTCTCGCATTGTTACAACTGCCATGGCGGCACTCTCCTTTATTGCATGCAGTAGCACATGCACTCGGTTGTCGAAGCGGCTATTTGCCGATTCCCTAGCATCTGGGCACCGACTCACTCCAGGAGTGAGACCGAAATGGTTTCTCGAATAAACGAAATAAACGAGATAGATGCGTGAAGTCAGATCTTGCGATCTGCTAGGGCAAGTCTAAGGGGGCAGTGCGAGAAGTAAAAATCGGAGTTTTCAAGCCCTCGGATGGGCGGTGTCGAAGACCTTTTGGAGTCGATCTGGAGAGACATGGGTGTAGATCTGAGTAGTCGCCAGCGAGGAGTGGCCCAAAATCTCCTGAACCGTGCGCAGGTCAGCCCCTCCTTCGAGCAGGTGGGTCGCGGCTGTATGACGCAACCCGTGCGGGCCCATCTTGGAACCGACTGCGCTCATCGCCTGATACACAACTTCACGAACCATTCTTTGGTCTATCCGACTCCCGCGCGATCCCAGAAAAACTGCGCTAGCAGATTTCTCATTCACGAGCGTTGGTCTGGCGCTTTCCAAATAATTTTGGAGCGCTCGCACAGCGGGAATCCCCATTGGTACCACTCGCTCCTTACCTCCCTTGCCCAATACCTGCAAGGTATTTCGGGAGTCATCGAACGAGCGAAGGTCGAGTCCACAAATCTCCGAGACTCGAATTCCGGTCGCGTAAAGAACTTCGATTAGGGCCAAATCCCGAATAGTTATCGGAGTCGGATCTTCTGCCGCCCTGGCTATCACGCTTGCCAAAAGTACTTCGGTGTCTGCAATATCTAAAACTTCAGGCAGGGTGCGATGCGGTTTCGGTATTGAAAGCTCTGCCCCAAGATCACTCCTAATCCAACCTTGGCTCGCCGCCCAATAAGTAAATGCTCGAAGGGAGACAATCCTTCTGGCCATCGTTGCCCGGGCTGCCCCTGAACCTTGGAGTTGTGCTAACCACGAACGGATATGTGAAAGTTCTAACTGCGAAAATTCTTCGATGCCTAGTTTTTCAATATGCGCTAGAAATGATTCCAGATCGCTGACATAACCTTTGATCGAATTTTCGGCCAAATTTCGGACCAGCACCAAATGCTCTTCATACTGGGCAATTAATTTCACTTCGGCGCTCATGCCCAGTAAGGCTACTCGGGTTTACGACCTTGGCGCAGTAAACCATACGTGACAGCATCTTCCAGCGCCATGGCCGAAGCAGCGATTACATTTTCATGTACGCCAACTGTTGTCCAAGATCCATCGCTGTCGCTAGTTTCCACGAGCACGCGAGTGACGGCGCCGGTACCTAATCGACCTTCCAGTATTCGAACTTTATAATCGGTGAGTTCTAAACGTTCGAGTTCCGGATAGAACTTCTTGAGGCCAGAACGCAGCGCGGTATCGATGGCGTTAACTGGACCATTTCCAGATCCATAGGTAACAATGCTCTCGCCTTGTGCGCTTAGAGTCACCGTTGCGTTAGAGGTAACCTCTCCGTTAGCACCACCATCAACAGTTGTCTGCCAATCCACTATTTTAAAGAATTGAGCGCGTCTACCTGCAATCTCCTCGCGCAGCAAAAGTTCGAATGAAGCATCTGCCGCTTCGAAGGTAAATCCTCGTGACTCCATCTCCTTAACGCGCTCAACAACGCGCGCTACAACTTCCTTGTTACCGCCTAGATCAATCCCGAGTTCTTTTGATTTAAGTTCAATCGATGCCCGCCCTGCCATCTCAGAGACCAACATTCTCATATCATTTCCAACACTCGAAGGATCTTCATGTTGATACATAGCTGGATCTACCTTGATTGCACTGGCATGCAAGCCAGCCTTATGGGCAAAAGCTGAGACACCGACATAAGGCTGCCTAGCACTTGGTAAGACATTTGTTATCTCGGCTACGGCGTGAGAAATTCTGAAAGATTCAGCGAGTGCTCCCACAGGAAGAACTGATTTTTTAATCTTTAACTCTAAATTGGCAATGATGCTGACTAGATCTGCATTGCCTGTTCGTTCACCATATCCATTGAGAGTCCCTTGCACGTGAGTTACGCCAGCTTCAATTGCAGCCAAGGAATTTGCAATCGCACAACCTGTGTCGTTATGGCAGTGAATTCCAAGGCGAGCAGATGAACCTTGTAAAATATTGTGAACCACATCTGTAAGTTCTGTGGGTAACATTCCTCCGTTGGTGTCACAGAGAGCTACTACATCTGCGCCAGATTCAGCAGCGACTCTCACGACTTCCAGTGCATAGGCTTTGTTCGATCGATAGCCATCAAAGAAATGTTCTGCATCTAGAAAGACTCGCTGTCCATTTTCACGTAGAAATTTTATAGAGCCTCGAATCATCTGTAGGTTCTCAGCTAACGTCGTACGGAGCGCTAGCTCAACATGACGATCATGGCTCTTGGCAACAAGAGTCACGGCAGGAGCGCCAGATTCTGCCAGCGCACGAAGGAGAACATCATCCGCTGCTTGCACTCCGGGCCTGTGCGTTGCCCCAAAGGCTACAAAGGTGGCATGTTTAAGTTTAAGTTCAGTCTGGGCTAATTTAAAAAACTCGGTATCTTTTGGATTTGCCCCTGGCCATCCACCTTCAATAAAACCAACACCAAGATCATCCAGGTGGCGAGCGATCGCGAGTTTGTCATGAACGGAGAGGTTCAAACCCTCTTGCTGTGCCCCGTCGCGCAGAGTGGTGTCATAAATGTGAAATGCATCTGAGACTGCCATCAAATAACTCGCTTGTTCCAGCCATGTTTATCTTCGATGGTGCCGTGTTGTATGCCAAGGAGTGTTTCGCGAATCTGCTGCGTGATGGGTCCAGGATTTCCATCACCCGTTTGCCAAGTACCTTCTGCACTCTTAGCCGCACCAACTGGAGAAACAACCGCAGCGGTACCGCAGGCAAATATCTCGGTGATCTCCCCCGAAATAACGCCATCTCGCCAATCTTGAGTTGAGATCATTCCCTCTTCAACTCTGTAACCTAAATCTTTAGCCAGGGTCAATATTGAATCACGCGTAATTCCAGCGAGTAGCGTTCCGGTGAGTTTGGGAGTAAAAACGGTAGCGGTAGAGCCAGATCCCTTAACGAAGTAAAGGTTCATTCCACCCATCTCTTCAACCCATTTACGTTCGATCGCATCCAGCCAGACAACTTGGTCACAACCTTCTTGTGCCGCTTGTTTTTGGGCTAGTAACGAACCTGCGTAATTCCCACCTGTTTTTGCGGCACCGGTTCCACCTGGAGCGGCCCGGACATACTCAGTTGAGATCCATACCGTTACCGCTTTACTGGGATTGAAATATGCCGCGGCGGGGGTGGTAATAATCATGTACGTCGCGTGATTACTTGGACGCACCCCTAAGCCAACCTCAGAGGCAAACATAAATGGTCGGATGTATAACGATTCTCCGACACTTTGCGGAACCCATGCCTTCTCCTGGCGGACTAACGCTTCTACGGTTGCTACGAAATCTTCGGTTGGTAACTCCGGAAGGGCTAGGCGCTGGGCGCTCTTGCGAAAGCGTTCCCCATTAGCTTCCGGCCTAAAAAGACTCACCCCACCATCAGGTTGGACGTACGCCTTAAGACCTTCAAAGATCTCTTGCCCATAATGCAGTACCGAAGTTGCAGGGTCGATGGAGAGCGGTCCATAAGCTTTGAGTTCCGCCTCGCCCCAACCCGTTGCTTCGCTCCACTCCGCCCAGACCATGTTGTCCGTGTAGTACTTGCCGAAACCGCCAGCAGCGATCTTCTCAGAGCGATCACTATCACTGGATGGATTGGAATTTGGATTAAGGTTGATTTTCATCTAGATCTCTCCCACCAATGCATCACCGATTTGAACTGTACTTCTCTCCAAACCAGCGCGATTCAAAAGATCGGTGACAACTGCCTGCTCGACATCTGCAGCTGCATCAATCTCACCTAAATGCTCAAGCATCATCGCTATCGACATAACCGTTGCAGTTGGATCAGCGAGTGATTTTCCAGCAATGTCTGGAGCGGACCCGTGAACTGGCTCAAACATGGAAGGGAAGGCTCCAGTTGGATTTATATTTCCGGAAGCCGAAAGTCCAATTCCGCCACAAATCGCAGCTGCAATATCCGTCAAAATATCTCCAAAAAGATTATCAGTAACCACAACATCAAACCGCTCCGGATTGGTTACGAAGAACATGGATGCGGCATCTACATGAAGATAATCGGTAGTGATCTCCGGGAACTCTTTTGCTACCTCATTGAATGTGCGAGTCCATAGTCCACCAGCGTGGGTCAGAACATTATTTTTATGGACGAGTGTGAGTTTCTTACGAGGCCTGGCCGATGCGCTGTTGAAGGCATAGCGAATTACTCGCTCTGCGCCGCGTCTGGTGTTGAGTGATTCCTCAGTTGCAATTTCAGCGGAGGTGCCTATTGCAAGATTTCCTCCTGCTCCTACATACGGGCCTTCGGTTCCTTCGCGAACTACGATGAAATCGATCGGAGCTTTCGTCGCTAGCGGCGATATAACTCCAGCCCGCAACTTTGCCGGACGGAGGTTTACATACTGGTCAAAGGCAAAGCGCAACTTGAGAAGAAGACCACGTTCTAAAACTCCACTTGGAACGGTGGGATCTCCAACAGCTCCTAGCAAAATTACATCGTTCTTTGCAATTTCGCCCATAGTTTCCTCGCTCAAAACCTCACCAGTTGCGTGCCAATGTGCAGCGCCGAGTGGGTATTGAGTTATGGTGAAGGCGAGTGAATATTTAGCTGCAACTTTGGTGAGGACTTTTAGACCCTCGGCTACCACCTCCGGACCAATACCGTCGCCAGCAATAACCGCAAGTTTAAATTCTCTCATTATGAAACCAAGGTAACTGCTCGTACCAGATCGGCCTCGGTCTCTTTGAGAACTTGAGCGACGAGTTCGGGAGAGAGTGCAGAATCGATATTGAGCGCCATGAGCGCAGAGCCGCCTTCTTCGTTGCGAGCAACTTGCATTCCTGCAATATTGATTCCAGCCCCACCGATAATTCCACCGACTGCACCAACAACTCCGGGGCGATCTGAATAGAATAAGAATAAGAGGTGCTCTGTTGGTGGGAGATCTAAATCAAATCCATTAATTGAAATGATCTTTTCGACGCGACGTATCCCCATCAAAGTACCATCAACCACAATCGAACGACCATCTGGAAGCGCAGCACGCAGCGAGATCATGCTGCGATACTCGGGACTCTCGGGATTTGTCGTAACCGAGGATGTCATTCCGCGCTCAGCAGCCAAACCCGGCGCATTCACATAAGTTACTGATTCTGCTCCAACCGCAACGAGCGCTCCCTTGAGGACGCTAATTCCAAGTACTGATGAATCATGACCAGAGATATCTCCACGTACTTCCACATCGAGTGAGGTTGGCAATTCACCGGCAATAATTGTGGCAAGTTGCGCCATCTTCTCAACGAGTGGCAAGGATGGCCGGATATCTTCGTGAATCGCTCCACCCTTAACGTTTAGCGCATCGGGAACTAGCTCACCAGAAAGTGCTTTACGAACTGAAACTGCAACTGCAATTCCAGCACGCTCTTGGGCCTCATCCGTGGAAGCGCCCAAATGTGGAGTGGCGACAACTTGGTCGAGAGTAAAGAGTGGGGAATCCGTACACGGTTCTGTCGCGAATACATCAAGTCCCGCGCCAGCCACACGACCTTCAGTGATAGCCGTATATAACGCCGCCTCATCCAATACTCCACCACGCGCAGCGTTAATAATGCGCACTGATGGCTTTACTTTTGAAAGCGCATCCACACCGATTAAGTTGGCCGTCTCTTTCGTCTTTGGAAGATGGATGGTGATGAAATCACTTAGCCGAAGCAGCTCATCCAGATCGACTAAACGAACACCTAACTGCGCGGCGCGAGCAGGCAGTAGGTAGGGGTCATAGGCAACCACATTCATTCCGAAAGCCTGCATACGTGCGCAAACTAATTGACCAATCTTTCCAAAACCGACGATACCGAGAGTTTTCTCAAATAATTCAGCCCCCGTGTACTTGGAGCGAGCCCATTTTCCGTTGCGAAGGGCAGCGTGTGCAGGTGAGACATAGCGGGCCGAGGCAAGGAGTAAGGCGATTGCCAGTTCGGCAGCGCTCACAATATTTGAAGTCGGCGCGTTTACAACCATGATGCCGGCTGCAGTTGCAGCAGGAATATCAACATTGTCTACTCCAACACCGGCACGTGCAATAACTTTAAGACCTTTTGCGGCCGCGATTGCTTCCGCATCCATCTTGGTAGCGGAGCGAATGAGTACCGCGTCTGCTCCCTCGGAGAGTGCAGCGAGTAGTTCAGTACGGTTTGCACCGTCGCAGTTCCTCACCTCAAAATCTGGTCCTAAGGCTTCCAGCGTTGCCGGACTTAACTCTTCCGCAATAAGAACGACGGGTTTAGCCACGGGCCGCGGACCCTTCCTTGTAATCATCTTGAGATGAACTCTTAACCCATGACATCATCTGGCGAAGTTCACGTCCAACCGCTTCAATTGGATGTGCCTCACCTTTTGCGCGCAACGCCTTGAATTCTGGAGCACCTGCTTCTTGGTCATTGATAAAGCGTTCTGCGAATTTTCCATTTTGAATGTCGGCAAGAACCGCCTTCATATTCTCTTTGACTCTAGGATCGATAACGCGTGGTCCCGATACATAGTCACCAAACTCGGCGGTATCTGAAACTGACCAACGCTGTTTTGCAATTCCACCTTCATACATCAGATCAACAATCAGCTTTAGCTCGTGCAAACATTCGAAGTAAGCAACTTCTGGCTGATATCCAGCCTCAATTAAAGTTTCAAAGCCATACTGGACCAATTGAGATGCGCCTCCGCAGAGAACAGATTGCTCACCAAATAGATCGGTCTCGCACTCCTCGGTAAATGTAGTCAGGATTCCACCAGCACGAAGTCCTCCGATGGCCTTGGCATATGAAAGTGTGAGAGGCCAAGCGGTACCTGTCGCATCCTGCTCAACCGCAACTAGGACTGGAACTCCACGACCGGCTACATACTCGCGACGCACCAGGTGACCCGGACCTTTAGGGGCAACCATCGCCACATCAATATTTGCTTCCGGCTTTATGTAACCAAAACGAATGTTAAATCCATGTCCAAAGAAGAGCGCTGAACCAGGCTTCAGGTTTGGCTTAATCGAATCATTGTAAATATGGCGTTGCACATGATCTGGAGCCAAGAGCATTACGACATCGGCCTCTTTAACAGCATCTGTAACAGAGAGAACTCGAAGTCCCTCCGCTTCGGCTTTGGCGCGTGAGGCAGAACCCTCCGCTAGACCGACTCGGACATCTACTCCACTATCACGTAGCGAAAGGGCATGTGCATGACCTTGAGAGCCATAACCAATGACGGCTACTTTCTTGGATTGAATGATCGATAACTCTGCATCTTCATCGTGATATTGGGTAGCCACTTTATGGTCTGCCTTTCCTAGTCGTGATTCGGTTGTGATGATTTTCCTGGTTTCAACCCGCGCTCCATTGCAACGAGTCCAGATTGAACCAATTCTTTTATGCCATACGGCTCAAGTACTCGCAAGAGAGCTTGTATCTTCTCGCTATTTCCTGTCGCCTCAATCGTTACGGCATCTTGCCCAACATCTACGACCTTGGCTCGAAATAACTGAACTGTCTCCAGAACTTGCGACCGAGTTTCAGGAGTTGTACTCACTTTGACCAAGAGTAGTTCTCGTTGCACCGATGCAATTGGATCGAGTTCAATAATACTCAAGACATTGATTAATTTATCAGTCTGTTGGATTACCTGGGAGAGCGCATGCCCTTC
>JAYVUF010000122.1:0-5197 GCA_043788135.1 Actinomycetes bacterium | reverse complement strand
GCCTCCCATAATCGCAAAGTCGCATTTGTTGGACGCAGCATGGTACGAAATATGAAAATTGCACAAGATCTCGGTTATCTAGACGTTCCAGAAGGTCTCGTAATAGATGCCAAGAACATTGATGATTTTGGAGACCGAATAGTTCTGATCTGCACTGGATCTCAAGGTGAACCACTCGCGGCTCTTTCCCGTATGGCAAATGGTGAGCATCAGATTCGAGTCGGTAAAGGCGATACGGTAGTGCTTGCCTCCTCACTTATTCCAGGAAATGAGAACCCAGTATTTAGGGTAATCAATGAACTCACTCGCTTTGGAGCGCACGTTGTTCACAAAGGAAATGCACTAGTGCATGTTTCAGGCCACGCTGCCGCTGGTGAACTTCTCTATTGCTATAACATCGTAAAACCAAAGAATGTAATGCCGATTCACGGGGAGTGGCGCCACCTACGGGCCAATGCAGAGTTAGCTATCCAGACTGGAGTACCGCGCAGCAATACTGTCGTTGTTGATAATGGTGTTGTTGTCGATGTTCATGACGGTTATGCAGATGTGTCAGGGGCTATCCCGGTTGGATTCGTTTATGTCGACGGGCAGAGTATCGGTGAAATCACCGAAAGTTCACTTAAAGATCGACGGATTCTGGGTGAAGAGGGATTTATTTCGGTTGTAGTGGTCGTCGATTCTCAAAGTGGAAAGATCGTGGCTGGTCCGGATATTCACGCCCGCGGATTTACAGAGGATAAAGCTCTCTTTGACGAAGTGAAAGGAATGATTGAGAAGGCACTAGCCACATCGGTAAGTAATGGAATCAACGGTACCCATCAACTCACTCAGGTCGTCCGCCGCACCGTTGGTAGTTGGGTGGGCGAAGAACATCGCCGCAAGCCAATGATCATCCCCGTTGTTATTGAGGTATAGCGGCGCGCCGAAGGGTTTGTAGAACTGCTTTTCCTTAGGCTTAGAGAGTTATGGTCAAAAAAAGATCGCCCTCTCGGGGCAAGACAGTTAAACGCCCATCTTTTCTCGCTCGGATTGGGCGCGCCTTGGTGGGGCTATGGCGTTTTTTGGCAAAAGCGATAGGTAGCGCGGTTCGTTTCCTATTCAAAGAGGCGCGCGAGCTGGATAGCGCCCATCATCGCGACGGCCTAGCCTTCCTTCTTCTTATCTCTGCCCTTCTTAGCGCCGCTGGAATTTGGTTTCAACTTCATAACCCCATTGGCCGCATAATGAACACCATCCTTTTAGGCTCCCTTGGAAAACTTGCGATCCTCACTCCAATCCTTTTAGTTTATTTCGCGTTGAGATTGTTTAAGGCTCCTGATGAGAGTCGCACCAATGGTCGCATCACAATTGGTGCAATTTTATTAATCCTGGGAAGCACGGGGTTGGCGCAAGTCTTCAAGGACTCAGATTTCAGTTCGATTAAAAACGCTGGTGGTGTGATCGGATTTGGCGTAGGAAGACCACTTTCAAATCTGGGGACTTCTCTACTGGCGATTCCAATTTTGTTGCTGGTCTGTTGCTTTGGACTTTTAATAGTTACCGCAACGCCAGTCTCGCAGGTAGTTGATTTGGTACGAACAATCTTCTCTTGGCTCTTTCATCACGCTAAGGTTAGAAATATTAAAGTTGATGAAGGTTTTGAAATAAATGACACCCCACCTTTTGAAACTCCGTTGGTGCAAGAGTTCCACCATCCTGATAATTCAGGGGCGGGGGAGAGTGAGAATGACCTTGAAGCAACGGTTGCTCTCCTCATTAATCAGCCTCAAACTCCTACCTTCACTACCAAGACAATTCAAAGTGCTCCAGCTCACCAAATGATTTTGGCTGCCGATGCGCCATATATGTTGCCGTCTATGGATCTGCTACGGACTGCACCAGCATCCAAAGCGAAATCTAAGGCAAATGACCTCGTAGTTGCAGCCCTCGGGCAAGTTTTTGAACAGTTCGGAGTGGAGGCTCGAGTTACGGGGTTTATGCGCGGTCCAACAGTGACCCGTTATGAGGTTGAACTCGATGCCGGTGTAAAAGTTGAGGCTATAACTGCTCTCTCTAAGAATATTTCTTATGCTGTTGCTAGCGGTGATGTTCGAATTCTCTCCCCAATTCCAGGAAAGTCAGCAGTTGGAATTGAAATTCCAAATACCGATCGTGAGATTGTTGCCTTGGGCGATGTTTTACGTTCGAACGTGGCCATAAACGAGATACATCCAATGGTCGTTGCGCTAGGTAAAGATGTTGAAGGTAATTTTATTTGTGCGAATTTAGCCAAAATGCCGCACTTGCTGGTTGCCGGAGCAACCGGCGCTGGTAAATCTTCAATGATTAATTCTTTGATTGTTTCAATATTGATGCGTTGCACTCCTGATGAAGTGCGCCTAGTAATGATCGATCCAAAGCGAGTTGAACTAACGAGTTATGAAGGAATACCACACCTGATCGCGCCGATCATTACCAATCCCAAGAAGGCTGCAGATGTTTTAGCGTGGGTAGTGCGCGAGATGGATCAACGTTATGACGATCTCTCCCACTTTGGTTTTCGCCATATTGATGACTTCAATAGAGCGGTCAAAGCTAAGAAAGTTTCGTTGCCACCAGGTAGCGAAAGAACCCTGGAACCATATCCTTACTTACTTATCATCATTGATGAGCTTGCAGATTTGATGATAGTTGCTGCCCGCGAAGTTGAAGAGAGCATTGTTCGCATCACTCAATTAGCGCGTGCGGCTGGGATTCACTTAGTCATCGCAACTCAGCGACCTAGCGTCGATGTTGTGACAGGTCTCATCAAAGCGAACGTTCCGTCTCGTCTCTCATTTGCGACTTCGAGTCTGGCAGATTCGCGCGTTATTTTAGATACACCTGGAGCAGAGAAGTTAGTAGGACAGGGAGATGGATTATTCCTTCCCATGGGGGCTAGCAAAGCAATGCGCATTCAAGGTGCATTTGTTTCGGAGCGAGAATCTGAAGCAGTAGTTAGCCACGTCAAATCTCAAGCGCAACCTGTATTTAGAATTGACATAAATGCGCCGGCGGTGAGTAAGCGGATCGAAAGTGATATCGGCGATGACATGGATCTTTTGTTGCAAGCGATTCAACTTGTTATAGGAACGCAATTTGGTTCTACTTCCATGTTGCAGCGGAAGTTGAGAGTTGGATTTGCAAAGGCGGGGCGTTTGATGGATCTCATGGAAAGTCGAGGGATAGTTGGACCCTCTGAAGGATCTAAGGCGCGTGAAGTTCTGATCACAGCGGAGCAAATGCCCGATCTTCTCGAACAGATTCAAGGTTATGTATGAGGGATTTAGGCCTCGGTTGCGCTTAAAACCGGCCAGAGTATGTAAATTTTCGCTACAGATTTGGCTACCGCAAGTAAAGAGGTTTACCCTTGCCTTTCACCCTTCCCCTAGGTTGAGGCTCGATTTTTAATCGGGTATAAATCAAGTAACGAGGCGTTTATGTCAGTCGGAATTCTTCTCCGCCAAGCACGAGAGTCCCTTGGTATGTCATTGGAAGAACTTTCCACTCTCACATATGTGCGTCGCGCAGTTCTCAATGATTTAGAGTCTGATAATTTCCTGAGTTCAGGCGGGACTGCTTACGCGCGCGGACACATTCGAACCATTGCAAAAGTTCTCCACGCCAATGAAGAATTATTGGTTGAAGAGTTTAATTCGATGAACTCAGATTTTAATCGTCCGATGATTGATTTACTCAGTGAAAGTAGCGTGACGCCGTCGCAGGGTAAAGAATTTAAAGTTTCATTTGGCTCAATGGCCAAGGTCGCCGCAGTTGTAGTTGCTTTTTTAATTGCTATCCCTACTGGGGCTTCATTTATTCACAGTCCAAAAAAGAGTGTGCCAAGACCTTCAATCGCAAAATTGCAATCCACCACGACGAATTCGACCACCTCCACGACTGGAGGAGCCCCATCTGGCACTACGGCTGTTGCTACAAAAACCTCTCCTGTAGCTGTAGTGATTACGGCAACTTCAGGTGCTACCTGGTTAGCGGCAACAGATAGTTCTGGCGCCCAAATCTTTAGTGGAATGCTGGCACGAGGAGCCTCTCAAACTTTTGACGATAGTCAATTAATTAATCTTACGATCGGCAATGCCGGGGCAGTGGATCTCAATGTAAACGGTAGAGATGCCGGTGCGCCTGGTACTACGGGTGAAGTTGTCCATCTCCAGTTTGGCCCAGGAGCGCCTTCACAGGGCTAATTCCACTTAATTTCCAAACCTGTCCATAATCGTTAGGGGTGACAGGTACCATGGCACCAATGAGTACAGCACAAAATCGTCCGCTAAATCTTCCCAATGCGTTGACTCTCTTGAGGTTGCTCGCATTGCCTTTTTGCGCGTACGCTCTTTTTAAAGATGGTGGAGATACCACGCTGTGGCGAATTATTGCCTGGGTAGGTTTTTTTCTCGTTGGAGTGACCGACTTGATGGATGGTCGTTTGGCGAGATCTCGCAATCAAGTGACAAGTTTTGGAACATTTTTGGATCCAGTTGCCGACAAGGCTGCAATCGGGACTGCCATGATCGGACTCTCTCTTCAAGGGAAATTGTGGTGGTGGGTCACTCTGATCATCTTGTTCCGCGAAATTGCAGTTACGGTTCTCAGGCTCGTTGTTATCAGGGGTGGGGTTATCCCAGCCAGTAAAGGTGGAAAGCTCAAGACCATGATGCAGAGTTTTGGAATTGGTTTTTACATCCTTCCGCTGCCAAATTGGTTCCACATTCCACGCGATACCTTAATGGCGGCGACTATCGCGGTCACCCTCATCACAGGTTTTGATTACTTTAAAAAGGTTCTGCAGAGTGAAAGTTGACCCAGTTGTGAAAGCTGACCCAGTTGTAAAAGCTGCGCAAGTGATCATTAAAGCCATGAAAAGAAGAGGCCTAACGCTCTCGACTGCTGAGTCAATTACTGGCGGTGGGGTGGCATCCGTATTCACCGGTGTTCCTGGTTCCTCACAAGTCTTTCAAGGCGGAGTTGTTACTTACAGCGATCTGAGCAAGACCAAACTTCTTGGTATTCCCAAAAGAGTGCTGACCAAGTACTCGGCGGTTTCAGAAGAGGTAGCCATTGCCATGGCACAGAACGTCCGGGCCCAATTTAAGAGCGATTATTCAATTGCAACAACAGGAGTTGCAGGCCCTGGGCGGGCGTATGGTCAAAAGGCGGG
>JAYVUF010000121.1:0-4031 GCA_043788135.1 Actinomycetes bacterium | reverse complement strand
GCTCTATCCGCTGAGCTACAGCGGTACGTGAGCGCAATATAGATAATTCGCCGGAAAGCGAAATTAATTTTCAAGCAACTGTGGACAAAGTCTCAATTCGAGCAAATCAAGCGGTGTGCTACGATTTTAATACCGAGTCATGGGGGTGCTCTCTATGAGAGCAACAGAAAACCCGCGGAGAAATCTGCGGGTTTTTGCATTCTGCCTGAACTCGATTAGCAAGTCATATGACAGGCGTTCATCACTCAAATCAAGCCCTGTGTTATCGTTTCATTACTCAGTCAAAGGGGCGCTCTCTTTGAGCGCAGCAGAAAACCCGCGGAGAAATCTGCGGGTTTTTGCATTCTCCCCGAGAGGGCATTGCCCTATCTAGTCTCTGAATCCACTAATACAGTTCAACCATGGGATTCTTCGCAGAGCGCAAATTAAATAAGGCTCAAGAATTGGCTCAGATGCAGTACGCGGAGAAGGTGACCGCTTGGGAAACTGATAGGGCCTTGCTAGAAAAGATGGAATTGATCTTCACTAACGCCAAGAACGGCATCGACTCTATCTCTGTAGTCGCCGTAAACGAGCCCGGTGAAATAATGCTCTGGAGCGCGGATGCCACCTTCCATGAAACTCGACGCGGAGCTAGCACTTTCGTAGGTGGTTCTAGTGGATTTAGCATTCCGGTTGTTGCTGGCATTCGCTTTCGCACTGGCGCGGTCCGCGGGACTTCAATACCTGGTGATAACTCACAAGCCGATCTTGATAACGGCAGAGCCATCGTTACTACGACTCGCATCCTATTCGTCGGGCCTATGTATTCGAAGGAGTGGGCACTTTCTAAAATAATTTCCATCGCAAGCTACGGCGATGGTAGTGATTTCATAATTAATGTCAGTAATCGCGAGAAATCCTCGGGCATCCGAGTCAATGCAAATGAGGGCAATGAACTAAACCACATCCTTGCACTGGCTATAACTGCAGCCGAATCAGGAATATCCGAAGTATTAAGTGAACTGGCAAAACTTAGGACAGAAATTACAACTACTAAGCCGGTACTGGAGTTGCCGATGAGGTCAGATTAGAGCCCAGTAATTTTAATCGCGGCTAGCGCGACTCCAGCGACTATGACCCAGGCGATCATGCCCATCGCCATAGGGCGAGGTCCGATAGCGCGAATGGATTTCCAACGAACGCCTGAACCCAACGCCACCAGACCAGCCCCGATCATTAATTTGCTGGTGAAAACGATATCTGCCAACAGACGTGCGTTGATGTCAACAATATTGTGAATTATTGCGACGGCAATGAAACCTAGAACAAAATATGGAATCAAAGGAATCTTGGCAGTAGATATTTCACTCTTACCCTGAGAAGTGAGCCAACGGCGATGACGAATGGAAAGAATCAAAACTATTGGGGCTAGCAAACAAACTCGGGCAAGTTTTACAACAATCGCGTACTTATCTGCGCCATCGCCCCAAACAGAGGCGGTAGCGACTACCTGTCCGACATCGTGCACGGCCGCGCCAGCCCATGCCCCGAATTCGCTAGTGCTTAAATTCAAAGAGTGTCCGATGAGCGGCAGCAAGAATATTGAAAGTGTTCCGCAGAGAGAGATAAGTCCAATTGCATAAGAAGTCTCTTCCTCCGTCGCGCGAGTTTGTGGTCTGATCGCGGCGACCGCAGTTGCGCCACAGACTCCAAATCCAACGCCGATGAGCAATCCTAGATCGCCTGACATTTTGAATAATTTAGATAAGCCTAAAACTCCAAAGATTGTAAAACTCACGACGATGGCAACTGTGATGACACCCTTAAAGCCAATTTCTCTTAATGAGGCAACGCTGACTTGTGCTCCAAGCAAGGCAACTCCAATGCGCATGATTGTCTTACTTGAGATTTTTGTGGCAGGCCCAGCAAAAGTTGGCCACTTTACGAAGTTTGCAATGAGGAAACCAAGCGCCACGCAGAGAGCAAGTGGGCTGATTGCCGCTTGAATGTGATTGATTTGAAAAGCAATGGCAACTATTGCGCCAATCAATGTGAATCCGGGCAGATAAGTTTTTACCAATTTAGATTCCCAGCTTTACAGACCAGTTTTGTAACTGGTCAGATACTTGTTCGGTAATAGTTATCTCATCGGCATAGTTTAATTTTTCTGGATTTGCACGATTGGATCCTGGCAAGCGTCCTCCAGCGTCATTTACCGCTGCGGCAAATTCAGCGGATCGGTCGTGGCTTCCATCGACTGAGAGCTTTGTCGCATCTATCGCAATAACGAAATGCGAAATTTGCTGTGGCAATGCATTTTGATCCGCGGCGAACATATCTGGGATATTTTTGGAAAGGGATGGACCGATCAACATTCCTGTGAGGGATTCAACCAAAACTGCGAGGGCATAACCTTTCGCTCCGCCAAGGGGCGCCAACATTCCAGCCAGTGCTTCCTTTGCATCCGTCGTGGGTAAACCATCTTTAGCAAAAGCCCAACCGGCTTCGAGTTCAACGCCCGCCTGTGCTTTAGCTTGAATTTTGCCGCGCGCTACTGCGCTGGTTGCAAGATCCACGACGGTTGGTGGATTTGTGGGAAGACCCGCGGCAATCGGCGAAGTTGAGAGAATGGGTTTACTACCGCCCCACGGAGGCATAACTGCCGGACCATTGCTAAATACAATTCCAATCAGCCCGCGATTTATCATGGGCCAAACATAAATTCCCAATGCGCCACAATGGTTTGAGCGACCAACACCAACGGCGGCAATTCCATTAACCATCGCTCTCTCGGATGCGATCTCTGCGGCTTGCTGCAATTGCCAATGGCCCAAGCCGTCATCTCCATCAAAGACAACCAGGCTTGGTATATCTGTAACGGTTTTCAATTTCGCTTGCGGATTAATTCCACCAGCTTGTAAACGCGAGAGGTAAAAAGGAAGTCGCATCAGACCATGACTTCCAATGCCCCACCGATCGCTAGCAACGATGCACTTTGCCGTAGTTGCTGCTTCTACTACAGGGACGCCGGCGGCCTCTAGGAGTGATTGGGCTTTAGCAATCGCCGATCCGACGGTGAGTATTGGCATTATTTGAGGCTGGAAATCATGGCACCGACTGCATGCGTGGCCGGCTGAGAATTAAGAATGAGTTTAATATTAGACGCAAGGATTTGATTTATACGCAACTGACTTTGAATGGTAATTCCTGCCACATGTGGAGTAAGAATCAAGTTAGGAATGGTCTCCATCTCACCTTTCGCAGGTGGTTCTACTTCGCGTACATCCAGAGCTGCTCCAGCAATTACTCTCGCACGCAAGGCCGCAATTAGATCTGCTTCATTGATTACCTCACCGCGACCGACGTTTACCAAAATGGCGTCATTCTTCATCATCTCAAAAGAAGAGGCGTTGAGGATTCCTTTGGTCTCGTCAGTTGCTGGCATATGCACGCTTATTACATCACTGCGTTTTAAGACATCTTCAAAAGTGGTGATCTCTATACCGGCTAGATTTTTCGCGTAGGGGTCATACCCAATGACGGGACAGCCAAATCCGGTGAGCAAGGTGGCCGTTGCTCTTCCCGTTGCACCGCATCCGAGCAAACCCCAAGTGAGCCCAGAGAGTTCGCGACCTGGAGTACGCACCCAGCCACCATCGCGAGTTGAAATATCATTCGCCGGAATATTGCGAAGTAGAGCCAGCGCTAAACCAAGGGTAAGTTCGCCGACACTTACTGCATTAGCGCCCAGGCCAGCCACAACAACTACGCCTGCGGCATCCGCAGCCTTAATATCAATATTGTCCAAACCCACACCCGCGCGCGCAATCACTTTTAACTTTGGAGCGGCCGCAATTACCTCAGCCGTCACCTTCGTCCGATTGCGCACGACGAGTGCGGTTATTTCTTTGAGAGCAGTTTTTAGATCGTCGGGGCTGCTCCACAAATCATCACCTCTCGTAATGGGGAAAATGCTCTCCAACTCTTGGAAAGGAACCCCCCATACATCTTCAGAGATGAGAATCATTAGGCAGAGATATACAACTTTG
>JAYVUF010000120.1:0-4710 GCA_043788135.1 Actinomycetes bacterium | reverse complement strand
AACTTTTGGCGCTCTTTGGGAGCGGCGGCGGTGCTGAGACCGCTAAGAGACTGAGCGCACTGGTAGATCATGAGGTCCCACTTTTGGCAAAGATTCCTTTTGATAGCGCGCTGCGAGATGGAGGAGATCAGGGAAGACCCGCATACCTAGGGGCACCCGAGAGCCTGATCAAAAAAACAATAGATGAACTTTTAACATTATTGATGCTCCGCCCTGAATCTCTGCTGGGTGTTCCACTTTCACTTCACACCTAGCCCTTACACTTCAGGAGTGAAACGCCCTCCAGTAACTTCCATTAATACCGTAGCGAAACGGTTGGTGGGGCGTAGCGATCTATTGATTTCGCGCAAAAGCGTTCGAGATTCCTTAGTTTCACTGGCAGGTTTGATTGGTCGTCCAGTGGTTGACCCGGATGGACGCGAAATAGGTCGTTTAGTTGATGTTGTCGTTCGCCATGGTGAAGAGACCTATCCACCGGTTTCCGGTCTAATAGTAAAAGTTGCAAATAGAAAATCATTCATTGATGGTGCATGTATTTCTACCTTAACTCCTAACCTGATCACTCTCTCATCTACCAAAATTAATCTAGAACCCTTTGCTCGTCGTCCGGGTGAATCTCTGCTTGATGCAGATGTGTTAGATCATCAGATAGTAGATGTAGACGGGCTACGGGTGGTTCGCACTTCTGATTTATATCTCGCACCAATTAATAAAGAGATTCGCGTGGTGGGTGTGGATATCTCCTTCGTTTCATTTCTACGTCGCTTATTTCCTGGCTCACTCTCTCGCCGCCCAACCCCCGATCATGTGATCGATTGGGCCTCTGTGGCTTCGCTAACAGATTCCACGGGAGTGGTGCGTACCTCAGGAACGAGATCTGCCCTAGCGCAACTGCGACCTGCGGATCTCGCTGATCTCATCGAAGACCTTGCCGGTCGTGAGCAAGGTGCACTCATTGAAATGCTGGACCCAGACCTCGCCGCCGATGCTCTTGAGGAGATGGAGGATGATGAACTCGAGGGCCTGTTGCGAGGGTTATCGGCTGAACGTTCTGCTGAACTGCTTTCGCGCATGGAGCCAGACGAATCCGCCGAAGTATTGCGCGATTTGGATGATGAACACCGCGAGAGCATTTTGAATGCGATGGATTCTGGCACAGCCAAACAATTGCGCCACTTGGTCTCATTTGACGAGGAAGTCGCTGGTGGAATTATGACATCACATATTTTGATTGTTAAGAGCAGTGCCACGGTCGCGGATGCTTTGATGTTACTTGTTGAAAATAAGGAGCGCGAGAGTTCAGATGGTGTAGTCGTTGTAGATAGTAAAGGAAAACTACTTGATCATATTCAAACAGTAGAGTTGATTGCTACGGATCCTCTAAGTTTGGTCTCGGAACTCATTGCAAAGCCATATCCAACAGCGGTCACTATGGGTACTCCTATCAATGAAGTTGTTGAAGAGTTTTCAAATAATCGCGGCTCATCAATCATTGTTATCGATGAGAAAAATGAACCAATTGGGCGAATTTTAGCCGATGACTTAGTCGATGCCCTCTCCTCTAATAAGAGTCGATTCTCACCAAGTGGCGTCTCTCGTTCATGACTCACCTATCTATACCTAGCGGTCGCAAACTTCGCTTAGCCGCTTTTTTAACAGTCATGGGACCTGGCGTTATCGCAGGCCTATCTGATGATGATCCAGCCGGTATCACCACATATTCGCAATTGGGAGCGCAATTTGGCTATCGCTTACTCTGGGTTTTGGTTGTTTCGACTTTTGCACTGATTGTTTTCCAAGATCTTGGGGCGAGAATTGGTGTCGTCACTCGCCAGGGACTCATTGGACTGGTTCGGCAAAAATATGGAGCGCGAGCTGGCAGTTTTAGCGCTGTGGCCTTGATTTTGGCGAATTTGGGCACAATGACGGCGGAATTTGCTGGAGTTGCTGCCGCCGGACAACTCTTTGGAGTTTCTCGATTCATAACAGTTCCACTGACAGCGCTCTTTATCTCGGGGCTGGTCTTACGAGGAACCTTTAAAAAAGCAGAGCGCGTTTTCTTTATATTGTCCGCTGTTTTTATCGCTTATGTGATTGCTGGGTTTATGTCCCACCCTAATTGGGGCAATGCATTTCGTGGGATGTTTGTTCCATCAATGCCTTTTAATCGTGGGGCTATAAATATCGCAACTGCGACACTCGGAACCACTCTGGCTCCATGGGGGCTAGCTTTTATTCAGTCTTATGCGGTTGATAAGCGCCTTACACGTTCAGATTTAAAATTACTTCGAGCCGATGTCTGGGTGGGTTCCTTACTAACAGGAATCATCGGATTTTTCGTGGTCGTTACCTGTGCAGCAACGCTTAATCACCAACACATTACAAATATTACAGATGCATCTCAAGCAGCCCAGGCGCTCCAACCTTTGGCCGGAACGCTCGCTAAAGATATCTTTGCAATTGGAATTATTGGGGCAGCGCTTTTAGCCGCTTCAATTCTTCCACTTTCGACGGCTTATTCGGTGAGCGATCTCACCGGTTCACCTGCCGCTCTCGATGATAAATTTGAAGAGGCTCCACTTTTTTATCTCACATTTGCCGCTATAACTTTTGTGGCTGGTGGGTTGATAATGATTCCAGGCGTCTCTTTGATCTGGATATTGATCTCCTCACAAATCCTCAATGCCATACTCCTGCTCCCGCTCTTGGCTTACATGTTTGGAATTGCACGAGATAAAAAATTAATGGGTGAGTTTGTTGCTGGACGAGGTGCTTTAACTTTATATGGATCCATAATCTCCGTGGTTGCTGTTTGTGTGTTATCACAATTCTGGTTTATTTTTAACTTGTGAAAGCAGATATTCATGATCACTCCGCTCTACCCAAGGGGCGCGATATTCCCTTCCTGCTTGCTGGAATAGTTGGCATAGGTTCTTCTGGTCCTTTAATCGCCAAAAGCTCCATGCCCATTTCCACTTTGATATTCTGGAGGAATTTGGGTGGAGCTTTGATAATGGCTCCATACGCGTTTAAATCTGGCGAGCTTTTTAAAAAAACAAATCGCCGCCTAATCGGAGTATCAGTGGTGGCTGGGATATTTCTTGCTGCTCATTTTTTGGCATTTTTTGCCGCCATGCGCTTCACCTCGGTGGCGGCAGGAACGGCTTTGGCAGCTCTACAGCCTATCTTCGTAGCTCTCTATATGAAGTTTCGCGGAGCGCGGATTAGCTCGCAATCACTCATCGGAATGTTTATTGCCTTTGCCTCTCTTTTTTTAATCACAGGTGTTGACTTTGTGATTTCCACTCGGGCATTTGTTGGAGATCTTTTTGGCATACTCTGCGGAGCGCTATCAGCTGCTTATGTAATTATTGGATCCCAAGTGCAGAAAACTCTGGCTACATCGACATATACGACGGTCTGTTTTTTGACGTGCGCAATTACGACTCTCATTGTGAGTGTGATTACTAATTCAAGACTTGTGCACTTTCCAAAAATCCAGTGGATTTATCTAGCGGGACTTATTATTGGGGCTCAATTTCTCGGCCATACACTCTTCAACATGACGCTTAAAAGAGTCTCGCCAGTAGTTGTCTCTCTTGTAGTCTTCTTTGAGGTACCTGTATCTGCTGTGATCGCGTGGTTCTGGTTAAGTCAACGTCCGCACGCGGGCACTATCCCAGGAATTGTTGGACTTTTATTTGGATGCGCAATATTCGTTTTGAGAAATAAAACTTCACGTGATTGATTTACATACCCATTCGAATTTCAGTGATGGCACTGATACTCCAACACAACTTCTCAACAAAGCATTGGCTGCTGGGGTATCTACGCTAGCTCTGACTGATCACGACACGGTTGTTGGTTGGGATGAGGCGATTGATCACTTACGTCCAGGCCTTGCTCTAGTTCTTGGCTCAGAGATTTCTTGCCAAACTCACGATGGAGTAAGCGTTCATATGCTGGGCCTGCTCTTTGATCGTAACTATCTACCCCTCTCGGAGATGATGGCGCAAACGCGGGAGAATCGAGTCGGTCGAATGGCAAAAATAATTGCGAAGCTCAATGCCGCCAATTACGAAATAAATATGGAAGATGTTCTAGCGCAACTCTCTGCAGGTGCAACGCTCGGCCGACCTCATTTGGCTGATGCACTTATCGCTAAGGGCTATATGAGAACTCGCGAAGAGGTCTTTGCTGAGTTGTTAAGTAATAGCTCGCCTTTTTATGTCTCCCACTATTCACCGACTCCAGAAGAGGCGATTAGCCTTATCAAACAGGCTGGTGGGGTGGCGGTAATAGCACATCCGATGTCATCGCTCCGGGGGCGCGTTGTAACGGCAGCGAATTTTGAAGGTTATGTCCAAGCAGGGCTAGATGGAATTGAGGTTTTCCATCGGGACCACACAAGAGAGAATCGGGAGTTACTCGCAACTGTTGCCGATGAGTTTAACTTAGCCAAGACAGGGTCTAGCGATTATCACGGAAACGGGAAACTCAACCAGTTGGCTGAATTTCACACCCACCCATCACAGTTTGAGAAACTAGAGTCAGCGGCAAATCAGCGCAGAGTTATAAAGAGGTAAAGCCCACCTTTAGATCTGAGGTATCACCAATTTCAAGGTAAGAAATCTTGCTGGCCGGAACCAAAATAATTCGGTTTTTAATATCGGTAAGTTCTAAGGTCTTATTTCCGGCAATGGCTTCCTG
>JAYVUF010000119.1:0-3320 GCA_043788135.1 Actinomycetes bacterium | reverse complement strand
GTTTTGTGTTAGCGCGGGCCTGATGCACCGGGCCAACTCCAAGAGCGTCAGTGATCACTTCCTTAAATCCCTGGCTCGCTATGGAATACCGCAGGAGATTCTTACAGACAATGGCAAGGTCTTTACTGGGCGCTTTGGTTATAAAGATACCGAGGTGCTCTTTGACAAGATCTGCAGGGAGAATGGGGTAGAACATCTTCTAACTGCCCCAGGCTCTCCCACCACCACGGGAAAGATCGAGCGCTTCCACCGAAGCCTGCGCACAGAGTTTGTTATTGAGCGAAAGTTTGAGAACTTCGATCGCGCCCAAAGTGAGCTGGACCGCTTCATCGATCACTACAAGCACGAGCGTCCCCATCAAGGCATGGATATGGCAATTCCTAAGGATCGCTTCCTAATTCCTGCTCCGAGTATTAGCGTTGCCAGAGCGAGTACTCCACCAACCGGCACTGGGACGTGGGTGGTCAGACGAATTGGTGGGAACGGAGTGATCTGCATTGCTTGGCAGCAGATCAGTGTTGGACGACATAAAGCAGGTCTAGATGTCGATGTTCTGGTTACCGATTCTATGATTCACATTTACTATAAAGAGGAATTACTCAAAACAGCCCTGCGAAGCAATAACAAGGAGGTGAGGAAGAAGCGCGCCTCGGTCTTGAGAAAGAGCTCTTGACCGTTCATAATTACCCCCTGAAAGTGTCAAGTATCAACCGAAGAGAAGGTGTCAAGGATCAGGCGAAGCCCTACAGGCCCACTTCAGTTTAAGTTCAGGCGGCCGGATTTACTCTTCAGTCATGGCAAAATTGGCGATAAGAACCGTTGGGTTATCAAAATCGTATGGGGATAATTTAGCCCTAGCTCCCTTGAATCTGACCATCGCGGCCGGAGAAATTTTTGGCTTGCTTGGGCACAACGGTGCTGGAAAGACAACCACGGTCAATCTCTTAACAACTCTTTTAGAACCAACTGCTGGAGATCTTGAAGTAGCGGGATTCGATGGCGCATCTCATGGTGGCAATTTACGTAATTCAATCGGTTACCTGCCCGAAAGTGTGCAGTTTTACGACAACTTAACCACAATGGAAAATCTACAATTTTTTGGACGACTCTCGGGGTTAGCAAAACCGGAGGCTCGAATTAAAGAGGTTCTGAGTTACTTAAATTTCTCATCACATGACAATGACCGCCTTGGCAGCTTTAGTAAGGGAATGCGCCAACGCGTAGGAATTGCGCAAGCAATCTTGCACAAGCCGCAGGTGCTCTTTCTTGACGAGCCCACCTCTGGTCTGGATCCAATTGGAGTTAGAGAACTACGAGATGTAATCGTTTCGCTAAATCGCGACCTGGGAATGACTATTTTTATGAATACTCATCTGCTCTCCGAAGTAGCAAAGACCTGCACAAGTATCGGAGTTCTAAGACACGGGCACCTTGTTTATCAGGATTCTCTGGCGGCAACGCTTAAGGCATTCCCCAGTGAAGAATCGTTGGAGGAGATCTATTTGCAGATTGATACTGTCACCTCGAAATGAGTATCGCAATAATCGCCGCTCGCCAAGAGATTCGAACTCTGCGCCGTGAGAAACTGGCTCAGGCGCTACTTGTAGTTTTTGTGGTGATGGTTTCACTGTCGAGTTTCATTGGATGGCTTACAAATAAAAATGTGTCATCCGTCTACCGAAAAGTAAAGCAAGAGGGATTGACCACAGTTCCAAATCCCTTTGAAAATGTTGCATCGCTCTACTATTTAAGGAACACCGTGATTTATCTAGTGCTCGTCGGTGCCTTGCTAGCAATCGTCTTAGGAGTCTCCTCTATTATCCGCGATCGCAAAGCCCGTACCGTGGATCTAGTGCTGGTCCGCCCGGTAGATGCGCGGCTTTATTTACTCGGGAAGTTGGGTGGAATAGGCGCCTGGCTCTCCACGATTCTGGCATTTGTAACGATAGTTAGCTGGACCAGTGTTGCTTTTATCATTGGGAAGCCTTTATCTGGGGCCGATACCTCACGACTGATTTCATACTTCGCGATGTCGCTGCTCTTCTTAATGGGTTTTGTGCTTCTCGGAATGATCTGCGCACTTTATTGCTCACGCGAAACCAGCGCCTTGCTTCTACCAGTAGCTATTTGGAGCATCATCACATTTGTATTTCCGCAATTGGGGACTGCAGGAGATCCAGTTTCTCTCCTGAATCCAGTGCCGGCAATAGCAAATAACGGAGGCGCTTTTGCAACGCTCAATTCAATATTTAGTCCCCTATCGATCACGGAACAGTACAAAAAGGTGAGTAGCTGGATTCTAGGTAATTCGGATTTTGGCGGGAATCCGACTGTAAGCGTGATCACGTTAGTAGGGGCCTTTATTGTGGGCTCTCTTCTCCTTCTCACAACCAAGCGCGATCGCTTGCGGAGGGAGATATATGAATAACACCTTGGTGATTATGCGTAAAGAACTCCTGGATATTAGGAGAAACCGATTTCTGCTTTTACTGCTCTCATTTGTGCTGGTTGCAGTTCTGGTTTCAAT
The DNA here is from genome assembly GCA_043788135.1 of Actinomycetes bacterium. Lineage (GTDB taxonomy): Bacteria > Actinomycetota > Actinomycetes > Nanopelagicales > Nanopelagicaceae > PALSA-747. The sequence continues at coordinate 793 of JAYVUF010000119.1, read as the reverse complement.
ATTGGTCTCCTCCTTGGACTTTCGAACTAAGCTAGATGCTTACAACAGATATGCAGCAGCCTTGCATCAGGCAAATAGTGGATTGGTGCCGGCTCCGCCCCAACTTTTCCCACTTCAACTGTTGCAGGGAAGTATTGAATATCTAGAAATCCTCGGCGCGCTCTTTGCCATCGTTTTAGGTTACGGGATGATTGCTAAAGAGAAACAAAGAGCCACTCTCGGACTTATTTTTACTCGTCCAGTGGGTCGCTTTCAATTGGCGTACGGAAAACTGCTGGCTCTTGCCCTGATTTGGTTGATCGCTGTATTAACCATCTTCTCCGTTTTATCACTGGTGTTAGGAGTTGTGGCTAACTCTCCTCTTCATCTCATGGACGCTTATCGATTACTGATGGGTGCAGGAGTTAGTTGGTTGTACCTTCTCTTATGGAGTGCCTTGGCGATGGGGCTAGCATCATTCACTCGCCAATTGGGAATAAGTCTTGTGGTTTCCATTGTTCTATGGCTCAGCGTCGTGCTGATTTTGCCGCAAATTGGCGACACCATGGATCCCGACAACCAAGTTCCGGGAGGGTTGTTCTACAGTCTACAAATCAGCAAGAAACATGAGCATGCGCTACTTGCTCATTTTGCCACATTTGAGATTGTGCGAAACGGTATAGAAGTCTCTTCAATAGAAAAAAACTATGAAAGGGCCACCTTCGCCTACTTAGGAATAAAACCGAAATTCAATCAAAAACCGATTGGTTATTCTTTTCAGGGAACTTTGCCAAATGCTCTCATACTACTGTTT
>JAYVUF010000118.1:0-2413 GCA_043788135.1 Actinomycetes bacterium | reverse complement strand
CATATCTCGATAGAAACCCAGCAAGGCGATCTCATCTACGGTGGAGGTGTAGCGCGAGTTGTCGACGCGATTGCCATCTGCGTCAAGCAGTTGAACTAGGTCATCGAACTGATCCATCGGGCCCTTCCAAGTGCACTATGGAGAAGTGTCGGAATTAGGTGTGAGGATATTAACCACCAGTAGCCCATAGGTACAAGAGGAATCAAAAATCCTAGACCATTGGTCCATTTGATGAGAGAATTCATGGTCAAAGAGAGGCAAAAACATGGCTTTAGACCAGATCGACTGCGCCATCCTTAGCGAGATCCTGGCCCGACCCAAGGCGGGTGTTCGAGATTATGCCAGAACACTTGGACTTGCCCGCGGGACGGTTCAAGCCAGACTCGATCGAATGACTGCCCAAGGCGTCATTGGGGATTTCGCTCCGCAACTCAACCATGGTGCACTGGGTTTTCCCGTCCTTGCATTCGTCCATATCCAATTGCAACAAGGCAGTCTGGAATCCTTCGCCCAAGAATTAGGACTTCTCCCCCAGGTTGTCGAAGCACATTCAATGACTGGAGATGCAGACATGCTCTGTCGAGTTGTAGCGCGCGATAATCGCGATCTTGAAGCCGTGATTCAGGCGATTTTAAATTTGGAAGGCGTCGTTCGAACGCGATCTGAAATTGCACTGAGCGAAAGAGTCCCGCGACGTGATGCGACGCTACTTCAGGATCTGTTCGGTACCTCTGGCGGCAACTGACCGGGCTTAAATTCGTAAAGTTTCAGCACGGTGGTGTCAAAAGGTTACTTTTCGACACCTTATGTGATATCCTCGTGTCAACCGAGGAGCGCCGATGTCCATCACCGTGAAACTTTCAGAATCCCTGGTCGAAGATGCAAAACGCATCGCCGCAGTTGAACACCGCTCAGTGCCACGACAAATTGAATTTTACTTCCGCATTGCACTGATTGCTGAAGAGAATCCCGACCTTTCATTCTCACTCATCCGCGAAATAATGAAGGCTGATGCCGAGGAATCAACTGAGGAATACACCTTCGGTTGATGAAGATCCTTCAGTCTCCTTCCTTCGCGAGATCCGTCAAGAAACTCCACCCAAATCAGAAGAAGATTCTCGATAAATCAATTCGAATTATTGCGGCAAAACCAGGGATGGGAACTCCTAAGGTCGGCGATTTAGCCGGAATCTCCATCTATAAATTCCAGGTCAACGGACTGCAATGGCTACTCGCTTACCGCATTAATGGCCCTAAGCAAATAAAATTACTGGTCGTTGCGCCGCACGAGAATTTCTATCGAGATCTAAAGCGGAGCAAACGGAAATAGGTCGGCGATTTATGGCTGTGCGCCAACGAGCCCGTTAAGGTTTCTCCATGCCCGAATTGCCTGAAGTGGAAACAGTCCGTCGTGGGTTAGAACAGCTAATCGCGGGCTACCAGATTACATCGAGCCAAGATCTTCATCCGCGAGTACTGAAGAAGAGTTCAATTGCGCCACTTACCTCTTTGACGGGCGCGCGCATCACGGGAATCAATCGCCGCGGTAAGTTTCTCTGGTTTGTTCTCAATCGCCCGGAAGTATTGGTCGCTCATCTAGGCATGTCCGGGCAGTTTTTAATTAATCGCCCGGATCGCCCGGAGCCAAAACATATCCGCGCCAGCTTCGATTTAAGGAAAGGGTTGCGCAGGAAAGAACTGTACTTCAATGATCAGCGCACATTTGGCTGGCTTTCGGTGGAACGGTTAGTTGATGGCGTCGCGCAATCTGCCTCTCATATCGCACTTGACCCCTTTGATGCGAATTTCGAAGCCAAGAAAGTTATCGCCATTTATCGGTCGCGCAATGTCAAAATTAAGACGGCTTTGCTCAATCAGGAAATCATGAGTGGGGTGGGGAATATCTATGCCGATGAAGCGCTCTGGCGAGCGCGGATTCATCCAGAATCCTTGGCAAGCCATCTCTCCGTTAAGAAAATGGGCTCACTTATTAGCGCCGCTACTGCGGTTATGTCTGAGGCGCTTGCCCAAGGTGGTACATCCTTTGATGACTTATATATAAATATCAACGGCGAGAGCGGCTTCTTCGAGCGATCACTGGCCGTCTATGGCCAAGCAAGTGAGCCATGTCCGCGCTGCGATCGCCCAATTCGCCGAATCGCGTTTGCGAATCGGTCATCACATTATTGCCCAAAGTGTCAGGTGCGCATTTAGCCGAAATTAGACTTCTCGTGTCATGATTGGTTCCATGCTCACTTTCACAGCGATGACCGAATCCGAATTTAGTTCTTGGTTACCTGTGAGTCTCGACGATTATTTGACCGAGATAATTGCCTCTGGGGAAGAGATAGTTGTCGCCGAGGCAAACCTGAAAGCCACCCAAGATGGACTCTTCCCCGATGGAAATCCCGCC
>JAYVUF010000117.1:0-3442 GCA_043788135.1 Actinomycetes bacterium | reverse complement strand
TCTTTGAACGATTCTCGCGCCTTGATAACTCCCGTTCGCGCCATGAAGGTGGGACAGGACTTGGATTGGCAATCACGAAGCAAATAGTCCTATCTCATGGTGGTGAGATAGGAGTATTGGAGGAGAAGGTTGGTGCTCATTTCCAGATTCGCTTACCTTTGAATGCGTTGTTGCAAACCAAATATCTCTAACTCTTTACTATGAGTTGGGTATTTCGCTACTACCTATTGACTTCAAGGCTGTTGCCTGAGCAATTTTTACTCCAGATGCACTCACCCATATTTTGAAATTTACCTGGTTTTGGGAATTGCGATAGAGACTAAATTGATTTTCCGGGTAATGACCTGCTCTTTTTATTCCATCAAAATAGATAGTAAATCTTTTTTTAGGAGTGATAGATACCCCCGACAATCTCTGGTAGTAACCCTCTTTTGCTTTCGTTACCACGTCGGTCATTTCGTAATAAACTTCTAGCCCAACTAGTAATTTTGTGCTGGTGTTGTTTATGGTGATTTCAAGTCGATCAGCTATTGGGTTGTGGGTGGCAGGATCTACGTTATTTTCAGCAGCAGAATATGTAATAACCAAACCTGGTGCAGTGGAGTTATTCACAATCGGATTTGTTGCCACCGGGAGAATTAGCATAGAACTCTTTGAAGCAGCAGTTGGTACTGGAGTCGAAGTGGAACTTGTAGTCGCACTCGGAGAGCTCTTCCTCGAAGTAGGAGCGGAAGTACCGCAGGCCGACAAGGCACCAACCGTGATAACCGCCCCAAGTGAAAGCGCGAGTATTTGATAGTATTTCATTCTTATCTCCTCAAGAGTCTCTTACGCGTTGTGGTCCATACTGCAAAGAAAATTACTCCAATGGTTCCAAGGAGTAATGTGAGGGCGTATTGCAGTGTCCCCTTAAATGCAAAGCCAATGGGCTTTTGGTTAAATTTGGGTTTTATTCCGAGGTAGGCAAAGGTGGTTCTTTCATAGTTTTTTTCTATTGAAGATACTTCTATTCCGTTTCGCACGCTCTCAAAGGTGGCAAAATGTGCGAGTAGTGCGTGCTCATGCTTCTTGCTGATTTGTAAACTGTAGAATAATCCGCCTGGCACTTGATTATCAGGATCCATAGTGTCACCAATTTGAGGCAGAATCAGAACGACGCTCAGCCACAAAACAATAGAGGCCACAAGACTTATTCCTAGTTGGCGAGTGAAAGAAGCGAGCCCCATCGCTAAAGCGCTCCACAACAAGAGGTATAGCCAACTGGCTCCGGCGCTCACAAGTAGTCGGTAGGCATCGATGAGATGAAGTGGAGAATTCCCGACTAGTTCTAGAACAACAGCTAAAACGAAGAAAATTGTGAGCACCGCGACCAGCCAAGTGATAACCAGCGCTAGTAGTTTTCCATAAGCCAATTGATAGCGACCGACCGGACGAGTAAAAATGAGTCCCAGAGTCTCTCGCTGCTTCTCTTTAGCAATCATTCCATAGCCCAATACGATCGCAAACAATGCACCAAGAATTTCTATGTACTCGATACTTCCCTGTAAAAGTTGAAGGGGGAAAAGTTTGGGTGGAGCTGGCACCAACCCACTATTGGCTTGATGTAAAGCTGCTGCATATTTGTTGAATGCCTCAAGTTTAGTTCGAAAATCCAAAGAGGAGACCAATATTGAAACAAGAACCGCAACAAGTACAAATGAAAGTAATAAAAGAAGAAAACGATTTCTCTTAATGTCGAGGAGCTCTTTGCGCATTACTACCAAAGTGTTATTCATAAATTTCCCTCCTCAAACGATCGCGCGTGGTAATGAGAAGGGCGAGAGAGCCCAATAAGAAGACAACCATTAGAATTGTCAGACCTGCGGTTGGATTCCCTACAAAATCTGAGTTCCCTAGGATCCAACTACTCACTTTTTTATACTGTTCCGTAATTGAAAGGGGGCTAAATATTGAATTGAGGGTTGAAAATGCACCACCGCTATTTCCAATAGTTGGTACTGGATTGAGTAGAGAGACGGGGTCACCCGCTGTCCCTAACTGCGGAAATACAAAGGTGACAACGCTCCAAATAGCTACAGGGAGAAGCAACGCGCTAGTTTCGCGTGAGCAATATAAGGCGCAGATCATTCCGAGAAGCACAAATCCCATTAAGAAAAGCAGTGACATCGCAAAGTAGAGAACTAGGCGAGTGGTATTCGCTCCCGTCAAAGGTTTTCCAATGATGAAAGCAATACTGGTCCAGCTAACGAGAGTTACAAAAGCAAGAATTACGGCGAGCCAACCTACTATTCCACCTAATTTTCCGAGTAGGTAAAACCGTGCATCTACTGGTCGGACGAGCACTAGATCTACTGTGCGAGCCTTGCGATCGCGGATAATTGAAGAAACTCCCAAAACGATTGCCAGTAAGGCACCGACGAGCACAAGGTAAATTACAGTATTTCTCAGATAGTAAAGAGCTGCCACGTGTTCAAAAGGATTTGGAACCGTGGTTATACCCTCTTTCTTCACCTTGTGGTAAACAGATGACACATTCTTATTTGTAAGCCACCCAATGAAACTCGAGAGTGAAACCATGGCAACAAAAACTACAAGAAGTGCCTGGGCAAGTTTTTCTCGGCGAAGAGTTCGAATTTCTTGGAGCGCAACTATAAGTGCAATACTCATTTCTATCTGACTGTATCGATCTGTAAATAGATCTCTTCCAGTGACTCTTCACTAGGGAAGGCCTTTAACGTAGCCTCCAGAGAATCCTGGTAGACGAGGTGCCCCTGCCTTAGAACCCCGATACTCGTGCAGGTCTTTGCTACTTCGGAGAGCAGATGAGTGTTCATAAATATAGTCATTCCAAGGTCGCGATTAAGAGAAACGATTACAGCCCGAAGTTCTCTGACCCCAATCGGATCAAGTCCAGAAGTTGGTTCATCTAAAAAGAGAACCTGAGGCTCATGCAATATCGCTTGTGCTATTCCTACACGTTGGCGCATACCTTTACTAAAACTACCCACGCGTTCATTGTCATGTGATGAAAAATTTAAATAACTAAGAACCTCTTTAATTCGGGCCTCGGGTTTGACTAGTCCTGAAAGCCGTCCAAAGAATTGTAGATTTTCCATCGTGGTCAAGTTGTCATAAAACTGAACGCTTTCAGGAAGGTAACCAATTGAATTGCGTATATTGCCACCGTTAGATGCACCATCGAAACCGGCCACCTCGAGCACACCCGCAGTTGGCTCGAGGAGAGTGGTGAGGAGATTAACAGTGGTGGTCTTGCCGGCGCCGTTATGGCCGAGCAGGCCAAAAATTTCTCCCGCCTGAATGGTGAGATCCAAGGGCGCCAGAGCTAAATTCTCTCCATACGATTTTGAGAGCCCTACGGTTCTTATTGCCACGTTTCCCATAGCCCAACAATAAAATTTCCCACCTGAACTTAAACTGAAGT
>JAYVUF010000116.1:0-7235 GCA_043788135.1 Actinomycetes bacterium | reverse complement strand
GCTATTAAAGGAATCTCTCTTGAAGTGAATAAGGGGGAGATAGTCACGCTCATTGGGTCAAATGGTGCTGGAAAATCAACAACGCTTCGGGCAATTTCTGGTCTTCTCAAACTTAAGGGAGGCTCAATAACCTTTGAAGGTGAACGTATCGATGGCAAGGAAGGTCACGAGATAGTTGCGAAAGGAATTTGTCAGTCACCAGAAGGGCGCCGGATTTTTCCACGCATGAGCGTCTCGGAAAATCTAGATCTTGGGGCATTTCTTCGAAATGATAAAGAGGCAATTGCTGCTGATCGGGAGCGGGTCCTTGAGCTCTTTCCCAGGTTGGCAGAACGTATCCACCAAAAAGCTGGAACTATGAGTGGTGGGGAGCAGCAGATGTTGGCTGTTGGCCGCGCTCTGATGGGGAGCCCTTCGCTCCTGCTTTTAGATGAACCCTCCATGGGTCTTGCACCAGTATTGGTTGATATGATTTTTGAAACTATTACCAAGATCAATGCTCAGGGGACCACAATATTATTGGTGGAACAGAATGCTTTGGCCGCGTTGAGCGTAGCTAATCGCGCCTACGTTTTAGAGTCAGGAAATATCAAGTTAAGCGGAAACGCTAAAGATTTAATCTCTGATCCAGAAGTTACAAGGGCTTATCTCGGCGGTTAAGCGGTTAAGCGGTTAAATTTTTAATCATTTAATATGAGGCTGGTGATTCGCGCGGTACAAGTGCGCTCACCAGCCTCATTTTGTATCACGATCTCATAGCACGCGAGGGTGCGCCCCAGAGAAACTGGGGTGGCGATGCCGGTAACGAATCCGCTTCGTGCAGGTTTGTGATGGGTGGCATTGATATCTACGCCAACTGTGCGTTTATTCCCACCAGCATGCATCCAAGCTCCAAGAGATCCCAAAAGTTCGGCTAGGACGACGTTTGCGCCTCCATGCAGCAGTCCAAATGCTTGCGTATTGGATTCAACTGGCATCGTTCCGACGATGCGCTCCGGGGACGCTTCGATGATTTCAATTCCCATTTTGTGATCGAGGGCACCGATTCCACGCTCATGAATCAATTTTAAATAGTCAGTCATTGCACCATCTTAACCCTGCTGCCTACTTTCACTCTAGAATCATAGGAGTGAAACGGTTGCTACTTATCGATGGTCATTCTATGGCCTACCGCGCTTTCTATGCTCTGCCGGTTGATAATTTCAGAAGTAGTAAAGGGCAGACAACAAACGCGATTTATGGCTTTGGATCCATGTTGATCAATCTCATAGCGCAGGAGAAGCCAACTCATATTGCTGTTGCATTTGATGTTTCGCGAAAAACATTTAGAACTGAGATCTTTCCTGAATATAAGGCAACAAGAGCCGCGACCCCTGATGAGTTTCGTTCTCAGCTTTCTTATATCAATGAACTAGTCGAATCCATTGGTATTCAACATTTTTCCATGGAGGGATTTGAGGCGGACGATATTTTGGCGACGCTTTCCAGCCGCGCCGTAGGAGAGGGTTTTGACGTTTTCATATGTTCTGGCGATCGGGATTCATTTCAATTGATTACAAAAGATGTCACTGTTCTCTACCCAAAAAAAGGAGTAACTGAGTTACATCGAATGACACCTGCTGCAGTTTTTGAGAAGTATGGATTAACACCGGAGCAGTATCCAGATTTTGCAGCGTTACGCGGAGACCCAAGTGATAATTTGCCTTCAGTTCCTGGAGTCGGAGAAAAAACTGCTACAAAATGGATTGCAGATTTTGGCTCATTGTCTAAATTGCTTGCAGGCAGCGACAGTATTCCGGGCAAAGTTGGAGCCTCTCTGCGCGCTCATATCCCTACTGTTCTTCTCAATCGCGAACTCACAGCCCTCCGACATGATTTGATCATTGCTACCTCCCTAGATGAATTAATCTGGAGGGGGCCCGATCTTCCAAAAGTTGACGCACTCTTATCTATTTTGGAAATCAAGGCGCTCAAGGAGCGAGTTTATTCTTTGGTCAAAGGTGAGAAAGTGGAACAAAAAGTGGTTGAGGAATACCCAACTATCTCGGCTCAGGAACTGGAATTGAAACTTAAAGCTCGGATCGAACCAGTTGCTCTCTTTGCACCTGGAGCATTTAAGGATGGAGGCTTTTCCATCGCGCTATCTCCTGATGAAATATTCACCGTTAATGAACCGGCAGGAAAATGGTTACTTGATAAGTCTTTACCGAAATGGCTACATGGTGCGAAAAAGTATTTACGCCGAGAGAAGATTGAAGGAATCACTTTCGATACTGAGCTGGCCGCCTACTTGATCAACCCAGGGGGACGGAATCTTGAACTTCCAGATTTGTCTGAGCGTTTTCTAGAGAGATCTATTAACTCCTCTTCGTCAGATCTTTTTGAAAGCTATAACCCAGAGTTTTCTGGAGTGATTTTCGAACTTACTCCGGTCTTGCAGGAAGGAATGCGTTCGCGAGAGCTCCTAGATCTTTTTTCAAATTTAGAAATGCCCACGATGTTGGAGTTGACGGATTTGGAACGTTTAGGAATTGCGGTAGATAAGAAGAAACTCGAAAAGCTTCGCGCTTTTTTCGCAGGAGAAGTGGAGCGAGAAACTAAGGCGGCTCACGAAGTCGCGGGGCACGAGTTTAATATTGGTTCCCCCAAGCAACTACAAGTTGTGCTCTTTGATGAACTTAATCTGCCCAAAACTAAAAAGATAAAAACCGGATTTACAACCGATGCAGAAAGTCTAGAGTGGCTCTCCTTCAAAACGCAGCAACCAATTCTGGCTCATCTATTGCGCATTCGAGAGACAAGTAAGTTACTCACAACTGTTGATGGTTTGCTGTCATGCATCGAATCAGATGGTCGAATTCACTCTACATTTCAGCAGACGGTTGCAGCCACCGGTCGGCTCTCCTCAACGGAACCAAATTTGCAGAACATTCCGGTGCGTACAGAAGAAGGACGCAAAATTAGAGATTGTTTTATCGCTCAATCCCCATTCATCAATCTTCTGACCGCTGATTACAGTCAAATTGAAATGCGAATCATGGCGCACCTATCCCAAGATGATGCCCTTATTGCAGCCTTCAAAAGCGGAGAGGATTTGCATAGCACGGTAGGTTCTCAGGTATTTGGGGTTCCTGTCGAGAAGGTTGATCCCGAGATGCGACGCCAGATTAAGGCGATGTCCTATGGATTAGCTTATGGTTTATCGGCATATGGGCTAGCCCAACAGCTCGATCTCTCCCCCAACGAGGCACAAGAGCTGATGTATCAATATTTCAAACGTTTTGGAGGTATTCAGGATTACCTCAAGTCCGTTGTTGAAGAAGCTAGATTGAAGGGGTATACCGAAACAATTTTAGGCAGGCGCCGGTACCTTCCGGATCTCACGAGTGATAACAGACAAAGACGAGAAGTCGCAGAGCGAATGGCTCTTAATGCTCCAATTCAAGGTTCAGCCGCAGACATAATCAAAGTTGCGATGCTCAACGTTGCAAAGTGTATGAAAGCTGAAGAGCTAAAGTCTCGTCTTCTCCTGCAAGTTCATGATGAGTTAATTTTTGAGATCGCAGAAGGGGAGGAGGATGCTCTTTCGGCTATGGTACGAAAGGAGATGGAGGGATCTGTCACCTTGTCTTTGCCGTTGAGTGTGAATCTTGGAGTGGGAGCAAGTTGGGACTTGGCAGCACACTAAGTAGAGACGAGATTGCGATCAAATGGCTTCATCCAACGTTGACCAAGATTGATAAGGATGAATCCAATTCCAAACATTACAGTTGTGATTCCAAAACAAAAATGCGCTGAGAAGTGTTGCGAAAAATATCCGCCACTCGATTGACCAAGTGCCGCAAACGATCCTTCTGTAGTCCATAACCAACCGATCGCTGAGGCGGCACTTCCTTGTGGCCTTATTACTTCAAGTTGTTCGAGATAGAAAACTTGTTCTGCTCCTCCGATAAATCCAAAGAGCGCAAGAACTAAAAGAAGCGACCAACCTGGATTCACAAAGGCCAAAGGTATTGTGCTGAGAAACCAGAAGAAATAAATTATCCGAAAACCTCGCACTGGAGCAATATGTTTACCTAGAGAGCCAGCAACCAGACTTCCGAAAATGGAGAGAGCAGCGGTGGTGCCGAAGGCTAACCCAGCAAAGCGTGGTTGATGATGCAGAGAACTTAAGGCCGGTATAGCGATTTGAAAATTTCCGGTACCGAATCCGATTAGAACCCCTTCAGCCATCAATAAACGAAAACCAGGAGTTTTTAAGAGCGTCTGGCCGCCTCGCTTTGGTTTCTCTGGCCGCCATTGTTTGGTGAATTTCAAAGCAGACAGGGCAATTCCTCCGATAAAAATCAAACCAGCGGTTGTGATAAGTCCACTGGCGGGGTGGCCAGATAAGGCGAGAGTGGTCGCCAGTGCTGGTCCCAATACCACACCGAGATTCATGGAGGCGGTATCGATAGCGATGGCGGTCCGATATTGCCCTTCGGGAACGGCGGTGCGCCACATTGGTCTCACCGCGAGGTTTATGGGTGGAGCGGTCAGTCCTAGAACACCGGCAAAGATAAGGAGAAGTTTTGTACCGTGAAACGAGTCAAAGGCAATGAGAGAGATGGCGTAGGCAGGAACAAAGAGTCGAAGTGGAATTTTTAAACCTAATCGGTCGATGACGGCAGCTCGCAAGCCAGTAGTGAGGGAGCCAGCTATTCCGTTGGCCCCTGCCGCGAGACCCGCGAGTGCGATGGAATGAGTGTCGTCATGGACTTTAAAGTAGATATCGAGTCCGACCATTCCATACGCCAGGCGTGCTGGGAAGGCTGCCAGCATCATCGCTAAGGCTCGTGGGTTTCTCAAAATCTCCCAATAAGCCCGCACATTGCTTACTCTACTCTGAGTGGCATCTTGGAAAATGTTCAGTTTGACCCGTGTTGAAGGCCTGCGTACCCTTAGGGCTTCGCACACCGTGCGAGAAAAACGTCCCTCTACTTTCTATTCCTACGGAGCAAATTGAGCACCATTCACGCAGTAAATGACATTGGCAGCGCGGAAGACTTTTTAGCCGCGATCGAAGGCACAATCAAGAATTTCAATGATGGAGATTTGGTCTCTGGGATTGTTGTCCAGATTAACCGCGAAGAGGTACTCCTCGATATTGGCTACAAAACCGAGGGCGTTATCCCATCCCGTGAACTCTCCATCCGTCACGATGTTGATCCTTCAGAAATCGTCAAGCTTGGCGATCGCGTCGAAGCGTTGGTTCTGCAAAAGGAAGATAAAGAAGGTCGTTTGATTCTCTCCAAAAAGCGCGCTCAGTATGAGCGTGCATGGGGGGAGATCGAAGGCAAGAAAGAGCGCGATGAAGTCGTTAGCGGTCTGGTCATCGAAGTTGTTAAGGGTGGATTAATCGTAGATATTGGTCTTCGTGGTTTCTTGCCCGCTTCACTTGTTGAGATGCGTCGCGTACGCGATCTCACTCCTTATATTGGCAAGCAAGTTGATTGCCGCATTATCGAATTAGATAAAAATCGCAACAACGTTGTGCTCTCCCGCCGTGCATATCTAGAACAGACTCAATCAGAGTCTCGCACCACATTCCTGAATCAACTCACCAAGGGTCAAGTCCGCACGGGAGTCGTCTCGTCAATTGTTAATTTCGGTGCGTTCGTGGATCTCGGTGGAGTAGATGGTTTAGTACACGTCTCTGAATTGTCTTGGAAGCATATTGATCATCCAAGTGAAGTCGTTGAAGTTGGAGATGAAGTCACGGTTGAAGTTCTAGAAGTTGATTTTGAACGTGAGAGAGTGTCGCTCTCTTTGAAGGCGACCCAAGAAGATCCATGGCAGGCATTTGCTCGAACTCACACGATTAACCAAGTTGTTCCCGGTGAAGTCACCAAACTCGTACCATTCGGCGCCTTTATCCGCGTTTTCGAAGGAATTGAAGGCTTGGTTCATATCTCAGAGTTGGCCGAACGCCATGTTGAGATTCCAGAGCAGGTCGTACAGGTTGGCGATGAACTCTTTGTCAAGATCATCGATATCGATCTCGAGCGTCGTCGCATCTCCCTTTCGTTGAAGCAGGCAAATGAAGGTCACGAAGTCGAAATCGAAGCATTTGATCCCAGCCAATATGGAATGCCGGCTCGTTACGATGCCGAAGGTAACTTCATATATCCTGAGGGTTTCGATGCCGATTCGCAAGAATGGCGTCCTGGATTTGAGTCCCAAAGGGAAGAGTGGGAGCGTCAGTACGCCGAAGCTCAAGCTCGATTTATGGCTCACAAGAAGCAGAAAGCTGAAGCTAAGGCAGCAGATGCTGCCGCCACTCCAGAAGAAGAGATTTCCGAGTAACGCTGTCGGTTTCTCGCGCGAAGGAGTTAGATGGCTCGCGAAATAGAGTTGAAGGCCCTGACGATATGTCGGGGCCTTTCACATTTCCAGAGGCAAATTTTCTCCTCTGTCACCTTATTATGCCGGTTCAAATCTGCTTGGGTAGGCTTGCAGAATGCTTCTCGTTGGATTAACAGGTGGAATTGGATCTGGAAAATCTCTGGCTGCAGAGTATTTTGCCTCATTAGGGGCTAGCGTGTTGGATTTTGATCTACTTGCCCGCGAGGTGGTGGAACGGGGTACTGAGGGATTCGATGAGGTGGTCCTGCGTTTCGGCGATGAAGTTCTTCGAGAGGGTAGCTTGGATCGAGCCTGCTTAGCTGAGATTGTTTTTAAGGATGTATCCGCACGTAAGGATCTTGAAGCAATTGTCCACCCCAAGATTCGCGCAGCATTTGATTTAGTGGTTGCCTCCTTGGCGCCTGATGCGATTCTTGTAAGTCAAATTCCACTTCTGGTAGAGAGCGAATACCCCTATCCTTTTGATTTCGTCGTGACCGTCAGTTCAGGAGTAGATAATCGTCGAGCCAGACTTATAAAACGTGGGATGAAGGGGTATCAAGTGGAGCAACGGATTTCGGCTCAAGCAACGGACCTCCAACGCGAGGCGATAGCAGATGCCATTTTGAAAAATGATGGTTCGGAAGCTGAGTTGCTTCGCCAGGTAGAAAATCTTTATCAGGTTCAACTTTATCCCGCCAGAATGGGAATGTAGTGCGGCCAATCACCGATCTACAAAGAAAGGTAAAACCATTTGAAGTAATAAGTGATTACATACCTTCCGGAGATCAGCCATCTGCTATCGCTCAGTTAACTGAACGAATTAATGCGGGGGAGCAGGATGTAGTTCT
>JAYVUF010000115.1:0-11652 GCA_043788135.1 Actinomycetes bacterium | reverse complement strand
GCAATTAGAAACCTAAAATCGGCGTATCCGCAAGTTCAGACCACATTGGGAGTTAGTAACGTCTCTTTCGGACTCAATCCAGCGGCGCGAATTGTTCTGAACTCGGTATTTTTATCAGAAGCCGTTAAAGCGGGTCTAGATTCAGCAATAGTCCATCCTTCAAAAATTACCCCAATTGCACGGATAGAACCCACAGTTCTAGAGGTTGCTTTAGATCTCATTTATGATCGTCGAAAATTCGACTCAAATGGTGAATGCACCTATGACCCGCTGACTAGATTTCTGGAACTTTTTGAGGGCGTGGAAGCTACTTCCACCAAGATCTCCAGGGCAGCTGAATTAGCTGCTCTTCCTCTCACCGAGCGATTACAGCGACGTATTGTTGATGCGGAGAAAGTCGGTTTGGAAGGCGATCTTCTGCAGGCCTTGGAATCAGGAATCCCCGCATTGCAAATTATTAATGATCATTTACTCTCGGGAATGAAAATTGTGGGTGAATTATTTGGCAAGGGAGAGATGCAACTTCCCTTCGTACTACAAAGCGCCGAAGTGATGAAAAGTGCAGTCGCCATCTTAGAGCCCTATATGGAGAGAAGTGATGCTGAGGGTAGAGGGAAGATCCTATTAGCGACCGTTAAAGGAGATGTTCACGATATTGGCAAGAATCTTGTTGATATTATTCTTTCAAATAATGGGTACACAACTGTCAACATAGGCATAAAGCAGAATATCAATCAAATTATTGATGAAGCTTCCAGAAATGATGTTGACGTTATCGGTCTAAGTGGACTACTGGTGAAATCAACAGTGATCATGAAGGAAAATCTGCTGGAACTAGAATCAAGAGGTCTCTCCCAGAGGTGGCCAGTTATTCTTGGTGGCGCCGCTCTTACCCGTTCTTTCGTGGAAGAAGATTTATCCAATATCTTCCCAGGTACAGTCCGCTACGCGAAGGATGCCTTTGAAGGATTGAAGCTTATGGATTCTATGATTGGGATGAAGCGCGGGGTACCAGGGGCTGTCTTGCCTACCCTTCGCGAAAGGAAAACTCCTCGCACGCGAGTCGAGCGATCAGATGTTCTTGACACCGTGAGGTCAGATGTTGCAGTAGATAACAAACTTCCAACTCCACCTTTCTGGGGTTCGCGGATTATAAAAGGAATTTCGCTCGCGGATTATCTGCCAATGCTTGATGAACGGGCCCTTTTCATGGGGCAATGGGGGCTCAAGGGTGCACGCGGTGAATACGAGAAAATGGTTGAAAGCGAGGGGAGACCGCAATTGCGGGCGCTGTTGAATCAATCGCAATCGCAGGGCTGGCTAACTGCTTCAGTGGTCTACGGATATTTCCCCTGTTACAGCGAAGGAAATGATCTCGTAATTTTGCACCATGAAGGTCCCCTGGAAGGGGAAGAAAGAGTGAGATTTAGTTTTCCGCGCCAACGACGAGATCGTAGATTATGCCTGAGTGATTTCTTTCGTTCTAAATCTAGCGGTGAGATCGATACTGTTGCATTTCATGTTGTAACAATGGGAGACACGGTAAGCACGGCTACTGCAAAATTATTCGCAGCAAACGAATATCGAGAATATTTGGAACTCCATGGACTCTCCGTTCAATTGACAGAGGCGCTAGCTGAACATTGGCATGCCAGAATCAGAGAAGAGTTATCTTTCTCCCAAGAGGATTCTTCGAATATTGCTGAAATTTTAGATCAAGGATATCGCGGCTCTCGTTACTCTTTTGGCTATCCCGCTTGTCCAGATATTGAACAACAATTACAGCTATGTGAACTATTAGAACCAGAGAGAATTGGGGTGAAACTTTCCGAAGAATTTCAATTACATCCCGAGCAGTCGACTAGTGCAATCATCGTTCACCATCCGGAAGCTAAATACTTCAACGCAGTATGAAAAGAGAAGGTAAAATGCAAGCCGTTCTCTTTGATATGGATGGAACACTTATTAATTCTGAGCCATACTGGCTAAGCGCGGAACGGGCGCTCATGCTGCGTTTTGGGCATCATTGGACCGATTATGATCAAGCCTTGTGCATAGGGGGACCACTTCCCAAAGTCGGAGCTTATATGTCACAACTATCCGGATTTAGTGAAAACTCAGAATATTTTGAAGTTGAATTAATTCGAATGGTGGCAAAGGAATTTAGAAAAGGGTTGCAATTCATGCCTGGTGCTAAGGAATTGGTAGAAGATTTAGTGAAAGCTGAGATACCAATGGCGCTAGTTTCGGCTAGTCCTAGAGTTCTGGTTGATGTCGCACTCGCACTTCTCCCTAAACGAACTTTTCGCTCCAGCATCTCAAATCAAGATGTTAAAACAAGTAAGCCTGATCCGGAAAGTTATTTTTTAGCTGCCGAACAATTAGGCGTTGACATTGAGCTCTGTATAGTTTTGGAGGATTCAAAAACTGGTATTGATGCTGGATTGGCCAGTGGAGCTGTTGTTATTGGTATTCCACATATCATCAGCTATCCCCCTTCATCCAGGCTCCATCTTCGTCGTGATTTGTTGGGATTAACTGCGAGAGATTTAGAGCAGATTTATAAAGAAGAGAGCCAAGGAGAGAAATATGCAGCCGGGATTTAATTATGGAGATCGTGTGCAGCTCACAGATGCAAAGGGCAAAATCCATACCATCACTCTGAAAACAGGAGGGGAGTGGCATACTCACAAAGGATGGTTGATTCACGATGAAATTGTGGGACTCCCGCAAGGATCAGTAGTGGAAACAACTGCTGGTTTAAAATTTCTAGCTTTTAAGCCACTTCTTGGTGATTACGTTCTTTCTATGCCACGCGGAGCAACTATTGTTTATCCGAAAGATGCAGCTCTGATAGTTGGATTCGCAGATATTGCTCCAGGATTGCGAGTCTTAGAAGCCGGAGTTGGTTCAGGGGCACTGGCCATTTCTCTGCTACGCGCCGTAGGTCCAACAGGAGCTGTTGATTCATTTGAGCGCCGAGCAGAATTTGCAGAAATTGCTTCCCGAAATGTCACAGATTATTTCGGTGGCAAACCTGATAACTGGACTCTCACACTTGGTTCGGTACAAGATTATTCTGGCGACAACAGATATGACCGCGTGGTACTCGATATGTTAGCCCCCTGGGAGTGCGTGCAAATGGCTGACGATCTCTTGCATCCAGGTGGTGTACTTCTTGCATATGTCGCTACAACTACCCAGTTGTCTGTAATGGCAGAGACCATCAAAAGTTCCGAAAGATTTACCGAGCCAGAGAGCAGTGAGTCACTTATTCGCCAATGGCACCACGAAGGCTTGGCTGTTCGTCCTGTTCATCGCATGATCGGCCATACCGGCTTTTTGATTCAAGCCCGAAGGCTTGCACCTGGAACTGTCGCACCTCTTCGGCGCAGACGCCCGTCTAAGGGCGCCTACGGTTTACCAGAAGAAGAGGCTATTTAACGCCTAATAGATCTACGACAAAGATAAGAGTCTCATTCGGACCGACCGGTCCTCCGCCTGCCACCCCGTAAGCCAAAGCAGGTGGAATAATCAGAAGGCGGCGCCCACCAACCTTCATCCCTGGGATACCTAACTGCCAACCGCGAATTACTCCGGTGAGAGGGGATGTAAACGGTCCTGAACTCCAGGAACTTTGAAGAACCTTGCCACTTTTCCACGACATCAAAACATATTGAGCGGTGATAGTTGATTTTGGCAGTGCAACCTTCCCTTTTCCAACAAAGATATCTTTAGCGGTAAGAACTTTCGGAGCTGCACCGACTGGCTTGGCAATCACAGGTTCAATTCCGGAGTGCGCACTTACTTTGGGAATGATTACCTTCGGCGTAGCAGCCAGGCTGTTTGTGGTTACTGGAATACTCAAACTGAGGGCGATTAAAGCGGTTATACCGAGACGGACTCTCAGTGATGAACGAAAATTCATGAATCTTCTCCCTTAGTTCGTGCTCTGAAATCAGGTGGTGATCCTAGCAAACGCCTAGAGTATGCGTGTGTCTAACCAGAAGACTGAGCGGCTTATTAATCTTACGATGGCCCTTCTTGCCACTAAACGTTTTCTCAGCAAATCCGAAATATTTTCTAAAGTTGCCGGTTATTCAGGCTCTTTGGAAGCCATGGAGCGGTTATTTGAACGAGATAAAGAGGATTTGCGTGCTCTTGGAATTCCAATCGTGGTTGGAACCCACGACCCACTGTTTGGTGATGAACCAGGATATAAAATCTTTGAGAACGAATACGCACTTAATCTAGGAGAGTTAAGTCCTGCTGAGCTCTCATACCTCTCTTTGGCAGCAAAGTTATGGCGGAACCAATTATTTGCCGAAAGCGGGGCCGTTGCCCTGCGCAAAATCGATGCCCTGGGGGGAGCGTTCTTTAACGAAGAGTTCGGTGAATCTCTGGTATCTCTTGAAAACGAATCCCCACTTTTTCCCGCACTATGGGAAGCAGTGCTTCACCGTCGGATAATCTCTTTCACGTATCGAAGTAAATCAACGGGCATGCGCAGTGTTGCGCCTTTTGGTCTAACGCTATGGCATGGTTCCTGGTACCTAGTGGGTGAAGACCAAGAGAAAGGAGAGATTCGAGTGTTTCGTGTTTCTCGTATCGCCTCCGAACTTAGTATAACCACCTCGTCAAACGCCTACGAGATTCCAAGTAATTTTTCGATCGCGGAGCATCTCATCATGTTAGAACCCGAAATCACCCAGGAACTTACAGCGCGAATCCGTGTTGGAACATGTCAAAATTTGAGACAAATATCCGTCATTGAAAGTATCGACGACGAATGGGATCACGCCACCTTTACATTAGGAAATGAATGGATGTGGAGAATTCTTTGGTGTGGAGCTGATGTAATCCTTCTTACTCCCCAACAAAAGGTAACTGAGTTACGTGCTCTGCTCGCAGAGAAATTGACTACAGCATGAGTGAGGCGGCGCTAGATCGAGTTGCTAGAGCTCTTGATTTGATTCCATTCTTATCTAAGAATCCCGGACTTTCTGTTGTTGAGATAGCACTCCTTTTTAATTCAACCCCAGCCCAAATCTCTAAGGACCTTTCCCTTCTGCATATGTGTGGTTTGCCTGGATATTCACACCTAGAACTGCTTGATATTGATTTTGAAGATGCCCGATACGTAGCAGTGAGAGATGCGCAGGTTCTCAATCGACCGCGCACCCTCTCTCAGGTGGAAGTTCTGACACTAGTACTCGGGCTGAAGATGCTCGGAGAGCTCGCCACATCGGAGTCTGAACAATCCGCTATAACAGCGCTACAAGAGAGATTAAGTAAAATCTTAAACACGGAGTTATCTCGAACCGTATCAGTTATGGATGGCGTTCTAGATTCACCATTGGCTAAAGAAATATCGAGTGCTATTTTTCGGAGTCAATTTCTACACATTGAATATATTTCGGCTTCAAGTGACACCATGTCTATTAAGAAGATATTTCCGTTAGAAATCTATTTCCATGACGGTCTTGGCTACCTTCTGGCGTATGCCTGCGAAGTAAATGAAGTGCGGACTTTCCGAATAGATCGCATTGTGAATTTGGAATTAGGTGCAGTTGACATGTATTTCAAGGAATCGATAGTTACTGTCCCACTTGATAAGGGAGCCATCGATATAGAAATTTTGATGGGAAAAGACGGGATTTTCTTCATTGAAAAACATAACGAAATCGTTACTTCATTTTTAGAAACGGAGGCCGGTTTCCAGATTAACCTCAAAGTGGGCTTAGGGGAATGGATTATTCGAACTCTCCTGGCTTGGGGGAGCAAGATAGTGGTGAATAGCCCTGAAGAGCTCTCTTCCATGCTTCGCAGTAGAATCGCGGGTGCTCTAAGCAATTACTAGTAAGATTCAAATACCTCGAGATTGGAAAATAAATGGGAGACCTTAAGCCCTGGCACATCATTATCGTCGTACTTGTTTTTGTGGTTCTCTTTGGAGCAAAGCGACTTCCGGATTCTGCCAAATCTGTTGCCAAATCACTTCGAATATTTAAAGATGAATTGAAAACGCCAGAAGAGAAAAAGGCTGATGGCGAAGCCACACCCACCAATTAGGAAATAGAAAATGGCCACTGAAGATAGTGGTCGGATGTCGTTACTGGAGCACTTTAGAGAACTCCGAAAACGAACGGTCCGCTCTGCCCTAGCTGTTTTAATTTTCGGAGTAGTAGGGTGGATTTTTTATTCCAAGATAGTTCGTATTCTCACAAAGCCTGTTTGTGATCTCTCCCGAGCGGCTTCGACTCCGCACCATTGTGGCGTTCTTTATATTGACGGAGTTTTGGGTCCTCTTAACCTGCAGGTCTCAGTAGCAATCGTAACTGGCGTAATTCTCGCCTCACCTTTTTGGCTTTATCAATTTTGGGCATTTGTCTCGCCAGCACTCCACAGCAAAGAGAAGAAGTATTCAATTTTTTTTATTGGAGTAGCAACCCCATTCTTCGTGGCAGGAGCGGCACTTGCTTACTGGATCCTGCCACTTGCCATCAAAGTTTTACTTGGGTTTACTCCTACCTCACTTGCGAATCTCATTAAGTTTAGTGACTACTTAACTTTCGTTCTTCACTTGATTTTGGTCTTTGGATTGGCATTTGAATTGCCAGTATTTCTAGTGGCACTTAATTTCGCTGGAGTACTTTCAGGTAAGTCCATTCTCAAACCATGGCGGATAGCCGTATTTGGAATAACACTTTTTTCAGCGACTTTTGTTCCAACAAGTGATCCATTCACTATGGGAGTACTCGCACTTCCTCTAGTTGGTTTTTATTTTGCTGCCGGAGGACTAGCGCTTCTGAACGATCGCCGCCGAGCTTCGAAGATCGAAGATTGATAACAAATGTTGATTCTTGTAGCTATCAACCCTCGCTCCGGGGGAGGCAAAGGAAAAGTAAACGGAGGTAAAGTTCGAGCTCACTTGCAGGGCTCTCATCATGAAGTTGTCTATGTTGAAGAGAGTTCCTTAATATCAACCCTAAAGGAGATAGAGAAACATACCTCGAACAGAGATTTTCAAGTTTTAGTCTGTGTAGGGGGAGATGGATTTATTCACGATCTAATCCCTGTTTGTATTGCGAGTAAATTAGAGTTGCTCGTTATACCGGCCGGAACTGGTAATGACTTTAGCAGGACAAATGGAACTCATGGAACTCATTACAAAAAGCTACTCGAATCCTTGGATCATTCAGTTTCCCACTCGGTAAATCTCGGCTCTATTAGTTACGAGAGTGGCAACACCTCATTCGTTCAGATATTGAGTACTGGATTTGACGCAACCGTGAATGAACGCGCCAATAATTTTAAATTAATTAGGGGGAAGTTTAAATATGTAGTGGCAGTTTTGCTAGAAGTATGGAAATTTAAAGCAATTGATTTTCAAGTTCGTATCGATGAGGAAAATATTTCCAGTAAAGCCATGTTAGTTTGCGTTGCGAATGGCAATAGCTATGGTGGAGGAATGAAAGTTGTTCCGCATGCCAAGCACGACGATGGCATATTGGATGTCATGGTGCTAGAGCAGATGAGCCCTATTCGTCTATTATTTGTCTTTCCCAAGGTGTTTATGGGAAAGCATGTAAACCATCCAAAACTGCGCTTTTATTCTGGAAAAAAAATCCGGATATCAGGAGATACCTGGGCCTTTGCTGACGGGGAGAAGATTTCGCATTTACCCATAGAAATTTCAATTTCAGCAGATAATTTATTGGTTTATAAATAATGAATACTCCTTCAGAAAGATACGCTGCATCACTAGCGCGAAACTTGTTTCCGGCTACCAACTCTTTTGCTGAAAATTTTGATTTCCCTCTTGATGATTTTCAAATAAGTGGTTGCCATTCGTTGGAATCTGGTAGGGGAGTACTCGTGGCTGCTCCTACTGGGGCAGGTAAGACGGTTGTAGGAGAGTTCGCTGCGTATTTAGCGATGGCTCAAGGAAAGAAGTGTTTCTATACCGCCCCTATTAAGGCTCTTTCTAATCAGAAGTACTCAGATTTCAAGGAGATGTTCGGAGAATCTAACGTTGGGTTACTCACAGGAGACACTAGCGTCAACTCAGAAGCCAATATCGTTGTTATGACCACCGAAGTTCTTCGAAACATGATTTATGCCGATTCCAAGACGCTAGCTAATTTGCAATTTGTGGTGATGGATGAAGTGCATTATTTGGCGGATAAATTTCGCGGTGCCGTATGGGAGGAGATTTTGATTCATCTTCCTGAATCCATTCAGGTGGCTTCACTCTCTGCCACCGTTTCTAACGCTGAAGAGTTTGGAGATTGGCTCAATGAGGTGCGTGGTAACACTGATGTCATTGTTTCGGAGAACCGTCCCGTTCCTTTATATCAACACGTTCTCTTTAACAATCGCCTCTTAGACCTTTTTGTTGATGACGGGAAAGTTAATCCAGAGATAGTTCGGTTAGAGAAGGAGAGTTATCGAACCGTGCGAGGCGCTGCCGGAAAGGGACGAAATTCTGGCTGGAATGATCGCGGTGCGAGAGTTAAGCAAATCAGCAGAGCTGAAGTTATACAAAAGCTCGATCGCGAAGGTTTGCTACCTGCAATTACCTTCATATTTTCTAGAAATGCTTGCTCTGCTGCGGTGCATCAATGCTTAGCCGCGGGAATTCGTCTCACCAATGCAGAAGAACGCAGCGAGATAAGAGAAGTTGTTTTTAGAGCTACTGCAAATATTCCGGAGGAAGACTTAGTTGTACTCGGATTTGCAGAGTGGCTTGATGGCCTGGAACGGGGTGTAGCTGCACACCATGCTGGGCTGTTGCCTTCATTTAAGGAGACTGTAGAGGAGTTGTTTCAACGCGGCTTAGTCAAATGTGTCTTTGCGACTGAAACTCTGGCACTTGGAATTAACATGCCGGCTAGGACTGTCGTACTAGAGAAATTGGTAAAATGGAATGGTGAGGCCCATGTGGCTATATCCCCAGGGGAATTCACTCAACTAACTGGCAGAGCTGGGCGTCGAGGAATTGATATCGAAGGAAATGCAGTGATTTTATGGAGTAAAGAAATTGATTCCGGATCCGTAGCAGGATTAGCTTCAACTCGAACCTACCCACTTAAAAGCAGCTTCAAACCAACTTACAACATGGCTATTAATTTGATTTCTAGATTTGGCAGTGTCGATGCGCGAGATTCCTTGGAATCATCTTTTGCCCAATATCAAGCCGATAAGGCGGTAGTTGGTCTCGCTCGACAGATTAAGAGAAACCATGTTGCCATCTCTGAACTAAAAGAGACGATGCACTGTCACGCAGGTAATTTCGAAGAGTATGCGCAAATTCGAGCTGAGATCAAGATTATTGAGAAATCCTTTGCGAAAATGACGAAGACCAAGAAAGTATTGGCCGAAGATGAGCTCATCGCAGCTCGTAAAGCACTTCGGGCGCACCCTTGCCATTCATGTGGTGAACGAGAGGAGCACTCCAAAATTGCCGAGCGAGTATTTCGATTGTTGCGCGAAACGCAGGGTTTGGAGGAGCGAGTTAGTAGTAGGACAGATTTAATCGCAAAGAGATTCGATCGAGTGCAGATTATGTTGGAGCGCTCTGGGTATTTGCAGAATGGACTGATTACTGAGTGGGGTTCGATTCTGGCAAAAATCTATGGTGAAACCGATCTGCTCATCGCTGAGCTCATTAAACGGGGTAGTTTCGATACTCTTGATGGTCCTGAGATGGTTTCCGTACTCTCGGCTCTGATTTTTGAGGCGAGGAGAGATGAATCGCCAAAGATCCCCAAAGGAGCGGTGGAAGAATCTCTTAACGATCTCTTGCATCAATGGTCAATCATTCACTCTCATGAGATTGAGATCGGATTGGAACCCATGCGCGAGCCCGATTTAGCATTCTGTTGGGCTGCATACAGATGGGCGAGTGGTCACTCACTTGGATCCATCTTAAAAGGTACAGAACTGACGGTAGGGGACTTTATCCGTTCCATGAAGCAGATCATTGATTTATTGCGACAGATCGCTCACGCCTCGCCACATCTCTCCCAAACAGTCGAAAGTGCCTTGAAAAGAATTGAACGTGGAATCGTCTCATACGCTGGGATCGTAGGATGACTCTTCTGTTACTAGATAGCGCCTCACTCTGGTACCGCGCTTATTTCGGAATGCCGGATACTTTGGTTTCTCCATCAGGAGTTCCTGTTAACGCAATTAAAGGTTTCCTGGATATGTCTGCCAGGCTCATTGCGCAATATCAACCATCTAGGTTGGTGGCTTGCCTGGAAGGCGATTGGCGGCCAAGTTGGCGGGTAGATCTGTTCCCCGGTTATAAAGCTAATCGAGTGAATGACTCGGGAGAAGAGGAAGAGCCAGATACTTTAGGGCCGCAAATCCCGCTCCTACTAGATGTTTTAGAAGCGTTTGGAATTCCGATGTTGGGTGTTGATGATTATGAAGCTGATGACATTATGGCTACTTTTAGTGTCAAAGAGCGTGGGCCAACATTTGTTGCCACGGGTGATCGCGATCTTTTTCAATTGGTTGATGACAAGCGGCGGGTAAAAATTGTCTACCTGGCAAAGGGAGTATCCAATCATGACTTGGTCGACAGAGAGTGGATCAAAAATCGTTATGAAATACCGGGGGAGAGGTATGCGCTCTTCGCAATGATTCGTGGTGACGCCTCTGATGGATTGCCTGGCGTAAGAGGTATCGGCGAAAAAGGTGCTGCGATCATTGCAAATAATTTTCTTAGTATTGAAGAAGCTCTTCTGGCGGCAAGAGCCGGGGATCAACGATTGACACCTCTAATACGTAAGAAATTAATTGAGGGAGCAGAATATGTAGCAATCGCTCCAAAATTGGTGCATTGCGCTTTAGATGTACCCATTCCGCATATGTCGATTGCGGTGCCAAAGAGACCAGCCTCAATGGATGAACTGTGGAGATTGAAAGAAGAATTTGGACTCGGATCTTCCATTGATCGAATGATTGCTGCGCTCAATTGGTAACTTCAACTACTCTTATTATTATCCCCACCTACAACGAGGCTGCGAATATCATCGATGTAGTTCGTCGAATCCGTAACAGCACAACTGATGTCGACATTCTTATCGTAGATGATAATTCTCCAGACGGAACCGGCTCGATTGCCGATGCACTCGCAGATGCACATACCTTCGTCTTGCATCGGGCTGAAAAAAAAGGTCTGGGTCCTGCTTATCTAGCGGGTTTTGCTTGGGGATTTAATCGCGATTATCAATATTTTGTAGAAATGGATGCCGATGGCAGTCACCTGCCAGAGGAGCTATCGCGGCTACTTGAGCTCAAAGATACAACCGATCTGGTAGTGGGTACTCGTTGGATGCCAGGGGGCAAGATAGTCAATTGGCCCTATCTGAGACGTTTAATCTCTCAGAGTGGTACCAAATATGCATCTTTCGCACTGGGGCTTCCCTATCGCGATTTGACGAGTGGCTATCGGCTTTTAAGTCGAAGAATGATTTCAGATATTTTAGAATTAAAATTGGCCTCCATTGGCTATGGATTCCAAATAGAAATCGTAAAAATTGCCGCAAGTAGAAACCGATCCATCAAAGAGGTGCCAATAACCTTCGTGGAACGGGTAAATGGCAAATCGAAATTAAGCAAGAAGATCGTCTTTGAGGC
>JAYVUF010000114.1:0-2049 GCA_043788135.1 Actinomycetes bacterium | reverse complement strand
GTCGCGGTTGCTGCAATTGTGTTAAGCAGTGCAGTGCCTAGTGAGCCACCAATCTGCTGGCTGGTGTTTAGCATCGCGCTGCCGACACCTGAGTCGTGGGCTCCGATTCCGTGCAGAGATGTGGATGCCATAGGAATGAAGACCAATGCCATACCGGTGCTCATGATGATTAGGGAGGGAAGCACATGAGAGAGGTATGGCGTTGTTGGTGTGATCCTCGAAAGAAGAAGCAGACCAATTGTGGACTGAAGAAGTCCCCAAATCATCAGTGGACGTGGTCCCATCGTTGGAAGTAACTTCGCTGAAACGCCCGCGAAGAGAATGATTCCAATTGAGAACGGCAGGAATGCGAAGCCGGTTCGAATTGGGGAGTAACCAAGGATCACTTGAAGGTAGAGACCAAGGAACAAGAACATCGAGAACAGCCCTGATGCGACAAAGAGTGAGCCTAGGTATGAACCGGCACGGTTGCGCTCTGCCAGAATTCTCATCGGTAGAAGTGGGTTCTTTACGCGCATTTCAATGGCGATAAAGATAGTAAGGAACAACGCTGCAAGACCGAAGAACAGGAAGGTGCGGCCGTCTGTCCATCCATCTTTTGCTGCCAGTGTGAAACCGTATACGAGCGAGAACAAGCCGGCTGTTGCCGTAAGTACGCCTGGTACATCGTAGCTGCGATCGCCGAGAGCCTTAGATTCCTTTAAATAAGGCCTCGCGAGAATCGCGGCGATGAGGGCGATTGGGACGTTAACGCCCAAGCACCAACGCCAGTTCGCGTATTCGGTGAGAACGCCGCCCATAATGAGGCCGATTGCCGCGCCTCCACCAGAGATTGCACCGTAGACGCCGAACGCCTTGGCGCGTTCCTTCGGAACCGTGAAAGTCACGTTGAGAAGTGAAAGTGCCGCAGGCGTCAAAAGCGCTCCGAATGCACCTTGCAATCCGCGTGCGGCGAAGAGAAGGCCTTGGGTTGAAGCGATACCGCCCAGCGCTGATGCTGCCGCGAAACCCAAAAGTCCGACGATGAAGATCTTCTTACGTCCGACGTAGTCAGCGATTCGCCCGCCTAGGAGAAGGAGGGAGCCGAACGCCAAAGTGTAGGAAGTGACGATCCATTGCTGATTCGCACTTGAGATATGAAGTGCTGCTTTCGCACTTGGTATTGCAATGTTGACAATTGATGAGTCAAGAATGACCATTAATTGCGCAATTGCGATGACGAGTAGCGCGCGCCATCTGGTTGGATCTAAACCAGCTTCTGGAACTACTTGCTTTGCTTCTATTTGGGACACGTGTCTCTCCTCGTGGGTGGTTATATGCGACGTTCTACTTGGTTGTTTGTGTTAAGACAGGAATGAGAACATCATCAACGAAGCTCTCAATAAATTTGGGAGTGATGTCTTCGCGGGCCATAAAAATTCGGAAACTTATGACCGCGGGTACGAGTTGGAGAACCAACTCACGCTTTGCATCCTTGGAAATTTCTCCCCTAGATAGGGCTCGATCAAAAATGGCCGAGTGGGCCGCACTGGCATATCCGGAAAGATTTTGCGTCAAAACTTCAGACAAGTCTTCATCCGTTCGCGCCATGCACATCAGACCGGAAATGAGTTGACCGTCAGCGCTCAACATCATCTTGGCCTTTTCGGAGAGAATCTCGATTAAATCGCCCCGGAGGGATCCAGTATCGATAGTGGGGGATTTGCAGAACGCATAGTGGTGTACTGAATCGGCTACCAGAGCCGCTTTGTTTTTCCACCTTCGATAGATGGTCGCCTTGCTTACTTGAGCTCGGGCGGCCACTGCTTCAATAGTGAGGAGTTCATACCCGACCTCCCGCAGGAGTTCGACCGTGGCTTTTTCAATGGCAACATCTCGGGATTTATCACGGGGACGACCGATGCATTGAGCAATACTCATCCTGGCCTCCTCAACTTTCGAAACGATACAGTACCGTATCGTAATTGCCAGAGGCAAATCAGCTTCCCTGAGGTTTCACCTCCTCTTGACTTTAGCTATATTTGTACGGACAATGTACGTAATAACAGG
>JAYVUF010000113.1:0-3056 GCA_043788135.1 Actinomycetes bacterium | reverse complement strand
TTCTTCGCTGAAATGGTGGCGGTCTTCAAGAGTGCGATTGTTTCACTCTGATCTATAAGTAAATCAAAAACTGACATAACTATTTCTTAGATTTTTCGCGATTTGACTTCAACTGAGGAATAGTAGAAATTCGCCCTTGAATCTGTTGGGCGATGCTAGAGACATCTTGAGTAGCATCAACAACGAAATATCTTTCTGGATCTAAATTAGCTAAATTAAGAAATTCACGACGCACCCGTTCATGGAATGCAAG
Organism: Actinomycetes bacterium; assembly: GCA_043788135.1. Taxonomy (GTDB): domain Bacteria; phylum Actinomycetota; class Actinomycetes; order Nanopelagicales; family Nanopelagicaceae; genus PALSA-747. The sequence continues at coordinate 2,803 of JAYVUF010000113.1, read as the reverse complement.
AGGTTCTTGTTCCAGTCGATCGGCTCCATCCAAACGGCTCAATCCCGTTTCGGCAGGTAAATCCAAAATGAAAGTTAAATTGGGAGTAAGTGATTCCGTAGCCCAACGAGATATCCGAGCAACTTCATTTGGTTGGAGAATTCGACCTGCTCCTTGATAAGCGATGGAAGAATCTAGATATCTATCGGTAATCACAACATCTCCACGATTAAGTGCCGGCTCTATAAGAGAGTAAACATGATTAGCGCGATCTGCCGCGTAGAGAAGCGCTTCCGCTCGGGGAGAAATAACACCGGTTTTTGGATCTAGTAATATGTGGCGAAGTTGTTTTCCAAGTACGGTACCCCCAGGTTCGCGAGTGAGAATTACTGTCTCCCCAATACCCGTCAGATATGTACTCAATAATTCGGCTTGAGTTGATTTTCCAGAACCTTCTCCGCCTTCAAAGGCGATAAATAAACCCTTATGAGCTTGACCTGTAATTCCACCGAGTTCGCCACGAAAAGCTGCCATGATATCTGAGAAGAATGAAACGGAGGGACGATCTTTCATGCGCTTATAGGAGAAGATACCAACAATTAGTCCTATGAGACCTGCACCGAACATAGTAAATGCAGCTCCACTGTAATGAAGGTGCACGTGATCTATCGTAAATTCATGGCGACCGATGAATGCGGCGATAACTGGTGCAATAGCCAGAACTAGAACGAGTGATACTCGAATGAGTGATTGGACGAAGGCGAAAATACGACCACGAACCTCATCTTCAACTTCCATACCAAGCATGGTGAATCCTGTAACCCAAGAGAGCCCAGCAAATGCCCCCAAAAAGATTGTCATTAAAATAGCTAAAACAATATTTGAAACAAGTGACAATATGAGTAAAAAGGCAGATGAGATTGTAAGTGAGATTCCAAATATTCGACGTCTTGAGAATTGTCCAAATATCTTGGGGCCAAGCCAGATTCCAAGTGCCAGCCCGGTAAAGACCGAACCGAATAAAATTCCATATGCCGCGTCACCCGCGTTGAGATCACCCACAAATGTTATTGCTAATCCAATGACTGCTCCCGCTGCAAAGACCGCTCCTACCATTCCCAGGATCAATCCGCTGATTACCTTTGATTGGGAGACAAATTTGAATCCATCAATGAGAGATTTTCCAATGTTGTCATTTACGGCGCTCTTAGATGCCGCACCCTTAGGAATACTTTTAAGTTGGAAAACTACCCAGGCGGTATAAAGAAATGAGATTGCATCTATATATAACGCCAAATCCGCCGTAGAGGCGTAGCGATGATTTGAAACTGAAGTTAAAGTGGCAGAGATGCCGGCGAGAATCAAAAACATAAGTCCAGCTACGGGAGCACTTCCGTAGCTGGCAAGCAGCGTCATTTGAGTGGCTGATTCCAGTTTATCTTTGGGTACCAGATTTGGAACCGAGGCTTCCTTAGCTGGTGACCAGAAGAGAGTTATTGATTCAACTATGACCGTTGCGGAGTAAAGCCAGATGTAGTTATGGACAATTGGGATTGATAAATAAAATCCAAATCGAAGAATGTCACACACCATCATTAAACGGCGTCGATCAAAACGATCTGCGATTACTCCGGCAATTGGCCCAAGTAAGACTGCGGGGAGGAGTCGAACTATGAATACACCAGCAATGGCAAAGTTGGCTTTCTTGTAATTACCGCCCGCTAACTCTAGAGCCAGCGCTGTCGTGGCCAGTAAACCAAGCCAATCCCCAAAGGAGGAGAAGGCCATGCTCTTCCAGAGTCTCCGAAAGGCCGGAATGGCCAGAACGCTACGGGATTCCGACTGCGCGGGGGCAGAGGGGTATGGCAACGCATGCGACATGGGGTTAAGACTAGAGGCTAGCGCTGGCAGCAGATTTCCCCTTGCCAGAAGCGACCTTCTTCTTGCTCCGAGGAGTTCCTGTTGCCTTTACCGTTTTAGCGGTAAGTGTTGGTGAGCTCTTCTTAGCACGAGCACCTGTCTTCTTGGTACGAGACGTTGTTTTCTTAGCGCGAGACGTTGTTTTCTTGGCGCGAGCAGCTCCGCCATTTTCGGCCTCCCAGGCCCGCCTGCCAGCCAGTAACTCCAAGCCTCGTTCTAGGGTTAAAAATTCAACGCTATCTCCACGCCGAAGAGTCGCATTCGATTCACCGTCAGTAACGTATAAACCAAAGCGGCCATCTTTCACCAGAACGGCGCGACCAGATGCCGGGTCTACACCCAAATCTTTCGCAGGGGGTTTAGCAACACCGCGCCGGCGCACCTTCGGCTCTTTATATATTGCGATCGCTGCTTCAAGTGAAATAGAAAAGAGTAGCTCCTCAGAATTGAGAGTTCGGGAGTCGCTCCCTTTAGTCACATACGGTCCATAACGACCATTTTGAACAGTGATGGCTTCGCCGTCATGTTCGCCCAGCGCCCGCGGCAATGACATCAATTTAAGTGCATCTTCAAAGGTAATCGTATCCAGAGTCATTGTAGAAAGAAGTGATGCAGTCTTTGGTTTTGGTGCATCCTTTTTCTTCTTAGGTATCTTAAGTTCACCCGTTTTTTTATCAGCGACTAGTTCAGGTTCTGGAAATATTTGGGTTACATACGGACCGAATCGACCAGACTTTGCTACCAACGGATATCCCGTAACTGGTTCGATTCCAAGGTTGCGTTCACCAGAGGGTTTGGCAAGCAATTCAATAGCAATGGGTAGGGTCAACTCATCAGGAGCCATATTCTCTGGAATATTGGCAAACTTTCTATTCTCTCCCTCACCCTGCTGGATATACGCTCC
>JAYVUF010000112.1:0-7674 GCA_043788135.1 Actinomycetes bacterium | reverse complement strand
CTCGTCAATCGAATCATCGGACGTCGGGAGGCTATTGTCGAAGATACCCCTGGAGTAACTCGAGACCGCGTGAAGTACGAGGCAGAGTGGAACGGCCGCACCTTCGTACTGATTGACACCGGGGGTTGGGAAGTTAAACCGGAAGGTATATCGGAAAAGATTACTGCTGGAGCGGAGTTAGCTATAGCGGAGTCTGATGTCGTTTTATTTATTGTGGATGCTCAAGTCGGGGCACTTGATGAAGACTCAGCACTTTTGACCTTATTGCGTAGATCAGGAAAGAAAACGATCTTGGTTGCCAACAAGGTCGATGGTGTAGTTGAAGAACAGAATGCGCATGGACTTTGGAGTTTAGGTCTGGGGGAGCCGCATTTCGTGTCTGCACTTCACGGACGTGGATCTGGGGATCTACTTGATCTCTTGGTGCGTGAACTCCCTGAAACTGGCTCGGAGATGCCTGACGATGGGTATCGCCGAATTGCGATTGTAGGTCGCCCAAACGTGGGAAAATCTAGTTTGCTAAATGCCCTGGCCGGAGAATCTAGAGTTCTAGTGGACGACGTCGCGGGCACTACTCGAGACCCGGTAGATGAACTCATTGAATTAGGTGGAGACACTTGGAGATTTATCGATACGGCTGGAATTCGTAAGCGAGCAATTCACGATAGTGGAACTGATTACTATGCGAGTTTGAGAACTGCTACGGCTCTAGATCGAGCAGAAGTAGCGGTCGTCGTCATCGATGCCTCCTTACCTTTAACGGAACAAGATCTGCGGATTGTCACCATGACTGAAGAAGCCGGTCGAGCCCTTGTTCTTGTAATGAATAAATGGGATGTAGTTGATGACGAGAGACGGGCACAGTTAGATAAAGAGTTAGAGCGCAATTTAGAGCGATACCCCTGGGCCCAGAGAGTGAATCTCTCTGCAAAAACTGGTTGGCATAGAGATCGTCTTGCTCCTGCGCTTCGAACCGCAATACGAAGTTGGGAAAAGCGAATTCCAACCGCAAAGCTCAATGCATTCTTAGGAGCGCTGATTGCAGCAACTCCGCCACCAGTACGGGGTGGAAAACAACCCAAGATCAGATTTGCAACACAGGCAACTATCTCACCGCCAAAATTCGTAGTTTTTTCAAGTGAGTGGGTTGAGCCAAGTTACCGTCGATTTATCGAACGTCGCTTGCGTGAGGAGTTCGGTTTCGAGGGAACCCCTGTTGAGGTCTCTATCAAGGTTCGAGAGAGGGAAGAGCGAAGGGCCTAAATGCGTCCTACTGGCCGTGAAATTCTCACCATTCCTAATGGTTTGACGCTCATTCGTGCTCTGGGAGTTCCCTTATTTCTCTGGCTGCTCTTAGGCGAAAATCTTAGAGGGTGGAGTTTTATAGTTTTAGCAATAGGAGCGGGGACGGATTACTTTGATGGAAAAGTGGCGCGCTGGTTGCACCAGGAATCCAAAATTGGCGCAGCAATGGACCCAAGTATCGATCGACTTTACATTGCAGCCACAATAATTGGACTAGCGCTCAAACACTATATTCCGTGGTGGATGGTGGTCGTTCTGGCGACCCGCGACCTTTATATGCTCTTACTTTTAGCGTTCTATCGCCAAAATACTGGAAAGGTTTTTGTCGTAACTTTCTTGGGAAAAGCGGCTACCTTTAATCTGCTCTATGCCTTTCCGTTTCTTCTGCTTAGCGGTAAAGGGAGATGGGGGATATTTTCCCATTCGATTGGCTGGGGGTTTGCGATCTGGGGGATAGCGTTGTACCTTCTGGCTGCTGTTGATTATTCGAAGTTGGCATTTATTTCAAAGAGGAGCCCCCATGTCTAACGTTCCAGAGGATTTGCACTACACAAAGGATCATGAATGGGTTCGGGCAAGCTCAGAGGTACGTTACCAAATAGGCATCACGGATTTTGCTCAAGGCGCTCTTGGAGACATTGTTTATATTCAACTTCCAAAAGTAGGCCAAAAGGTTACCTCTGGAGAAGTGTGCGGAGAAGTTGAGTCAACTAAATCTGTTTCAGAAATTTATTCACCATTGAGTGGAACCATTATTGCAGTGAACCTAGCTTTAGACAGTACACCTGAACTGCTCAATCAGGACCCTTATAACGCAGGTTGGATTGCAGAGATTGAAGTAACAGCGCCGGTTTCTGATCTTCTCACTAGCGCTGAGTATGAATCGCTAACTGCTTGAGACTGCTTGAGACTGCTTGAGACCGCTTGAGACCGCTTGATTTTTGAGTGCGCTATGAATAGTGTCAGCCTCTAGTCAAGATATAGAACGAGAGTTAATCTCAGTCAGGGGAGGGATTAGCGTGAACGACTCAAAAGTCCCCAAAGTCCCCAAAGGCTCAACAAACAACGATCTCACGTCGACTATTCATCTCTCCGCCCTGCGGTCGGTGTTAAAGCCAAGGCCTTTGGAGGAGATATATGCGGTTCTCTCTCTCGAGGAACGTGAAATAATTAGTCAGCTTCCAAGGTATTCAGCAATGTTGATAGTCATCGCGGGTCCCAACAAAGGGGCACGATTCTTGATTGATTCGAATGAGACAGCAATTGGTCGAGATGGAACAAGTGAAATATTCTTAGATGATGTAACGGTATCTCGAAAACACGCAAAAATTACTCGAGGAATTCAGGGAGAATTTAAGGTGGTAGATCTCGGAAGCCTTAACGGTTCATATTTGAATGCTCATCAGATTCAAGAGTCTGATCTGGCAGTCGGAGATGAAATTCAAATAGGAAAATTTAGACTCACATTTTTTAAGGGAAGGGTCAGTTGATGGCGGTTCCAGCGCGCGCCTATTTAAGCATTGGGGAAGTGCTTACAAAATTACGAGGAGATTTCCCTGATGTCACTATTTCAAAAATCCGTTTTCTAGAATCAGAAGGGCTCATTGAACCTCAACGTACCCCTTCCGGTTATCGCAAATTTACGGGAGTTGATTTAGAAAGACTCAAGTACGTCCTGAGTGCTCAACGTGATCACTACTTGCCACTGCGGGTAATCAAAGAGAATTTAGATGCCCTGGACCGAGGACTTGAGCCGGCTTCTCTTCCCGGAGGTTTTGCTACACCTCGCTTGGCAACGGTCGATGGAGAGTTCGCCCCCACTCATTTTTCAGGGGAGAGTGATCTCCGACTTTCACGAACAGAACTATTGGAATCATCCGAGTTGAGTGAAGAACAATTGAATGAAGTTGAGTCCTTTGGTCTCATCTCGATCAAAGGTCGTTACTACGACGCGGATGCGCTTGCCGTGGCCCGAATAATCGCCTCAATGTCTGCCTTTGGAATCGAAGCTCGCCATTTGCGCTCTTTTAAGTCTGCCGCGGATCGAGAAATTGGTTTGGTAGAACAGGTAATAACTCCAATACTGCGCCAAAAGGGTTCCGATGCCAAGGCTCGAGCCGATGAGGTGGCTAATGAACTTGCCTCACTATCTGTAAAACTCCACGCCTCCCTGGTCCGCGCTGGTTTACACCGCGCAAAATAGGATCCAGCTATGAAGATTCCGGTTGAAGTCGTTGGAGTTCGAATTGAGATGCCGTCCAATCAGCCGATCGTCCTGCTTAAAGAGGTAGATGGAGTTCGCTACTTACCTATATGGGTAGGGTCGGCCGAGGCGTCGGCCATAGCATTCGCCCAGCAAGGACTGGTTCCACAGCGCCCCCTGACGCACGACCTCTTTCACTCTGTGTTGGATCTTTTAGATTCTCAAGTCGAAAGGGTTGAAATTACCGATCTGATCGATGGGGTCTTCTACTCTGAACTTCATTTGCTAGGAAGTAAAGTCATTTCGGCGCGGCCGAGCGATGCTTTGGCTCTGGCCCTACGTGCAAATGCTCCAATCTTTGCCTCGGAAACTCTTTTCTCCAAGGCTGGGATTGAAATTCCCGATCAATCCGAAGATGAAGTCGAAAAATTTAGAGAGTTCCTAGATCAGATCAATCCTGATGATTTTGCTTCCTAATTGAGAGATTAATACCTAAGTCTCTAGTAAAGGTTTAAAGTTTTTGGTGTCGCTACTGCCTTAAAGAGCCCATTCGTTCTACTCTTTACCTATGTCGAGCCCCTTCGACCTTCCCTCAAATGATCTGTGAAGAGAGTAGAGATGAGCCACGGTGGTAGCGTGAAATTTGATACGGGGTACCGAGGTGCAACGGCTTGTGTTGCCGCTGGAATAACTTATCGGCAGTTAGATTATTGGGCTCGTACTGATTTGGTTTCCCCGAGTATAAAAAGTGCCGCCGGATCTGGAACTCAAAGACTGTACAGTTTTCAAGATATTTTGGTCCTTAAAATTGTAAAGCGGCTACTCGACACCGGAGTCTCGCTTCAGAATATTCGTACAGCTGTAGAACACTTGCGCAGTCGAGGGGTGGCTGATCTTGAAAGTATGACCCTCATGAGCGATGGCGTTTCCATTTATGAATGCAATAGCCCCGATGAAATTATTGACCTTTTGCAGGGCGGTCAAGGAGTATTTGGAATAGCAATCAACCGAGTGTGGAATGAGGTGGAGGGATCTCTTGCGAATTTGCAAGGTGAATCTGCCCATGATGGGGCCTTTATCACATCTGCCCAGGATGAGTTGTCTCAAAGAAGAAAGCGCAAAGGAGCTTAAAACTCTTTATCCTTATCCTATAAGCAGTTCATCTAGGGCGTACCTTTTTAGATACATCCTTAAGGGGGATAGGTGTCTTTTCGCGAAAATTTTGTAGATCGTCATATAGGTCCAGATCACGTTCAGGTGTCACAGATGTTGGCCGAGTTAGGTGAGCCCTCCTTGGATGCGCTCATTGCGAAAGTGGTTCCGGCCAATATCCTGATGCGCGAACGCCTAGCTGACATACTTCCAGAGGCAATCTCTGAAGTTGCTGCAATAGAAAAATTACGTGAATTTGCCTCCGAAAATAAGGTGATGCGTTCCTATATTGGCACCGGTTATTACGGGACGATCACCCCACCAGTCGTGTTGCGAAACATTTTGGAAAACCCTGCTTGGTACACCGCATACACGCCCTACCAACCAGAAATAAGTCAAGGGCGCTTAGAGGCGATTTTTGCATTTCAAACCGTTGTTGGAGACCTCACTGGATTACCAATTGCCAATGCTTCGATGCTGGATGAAGCAACTGCAGCAGCCGAAGCCATGACCCTGGCAAGGCGAATGTGGAATGGAAATGATGAAGCAGTTTTTTTCGTAGATTCACATTTACATCCGCAGATAAAGGCCGTAATTCAAACCCGTGCCAAACCCCTAAAAATTGCAATTATCGAAGGTACTCAAACCTCTCTCGGAGATTTGAAACACCAAATTTTTGGTGCGATCCTCACCCAATCTTCTACTTATGGAGAGGTATTCAATTTATCAAGAGCGGTAGATGCAATTCACGCAGCAGGCGCAATCGCAATAATAGCAACCGATTTACTCGCACTCACGCTCTATAAATCACCGGGGGAGTACGGAGCTGACGTCGCAATTGGTTCAGCACAACGCTTTGGAGTGCCTATGGGTTTTGGAGGACCTCACGCCGGATTTATGGCAGTCCGTCATGGTCTTGAGCGTTCACTACCCGGTCGCCTCGTGGGACAAAGCATTGATGTGCATGGCAATCCTGCTTTTAGGTTGGCACTGCAAACGCGCGAGCAACATATTCGTCGTGATAAAGCCACATCCAATATTTGCACCGCGCAAGTGTTGCTGGCTGTCATGAGTGGATTTTATGCGATGTGGCACGGCGCAGATGGATTGCATAATATAGCTTTGAGAGTTCGATCTCTCACGCATCAGTTACGGAATTCCTTGAGTGCAGCTGGTTTTAAAGTTGGTGTACATGAGATATTCGATACCTTCGTTGTAAATCAAATTAATGCGGATGAGATACTCAAGAAAGCCATCGAAAAAGGAATAAATCTTCGTAAAATTTCATCAGAGTCAATCGGGGTCTCACTTGACGAAACGGTAACAAAAAAAGATATTGAAGATCTTCTTGCAATTTTCTCTGCTGAAGCATCCCAGAGTGTGAATGCTGTTCCAGAGGCACTTCATCGAGGCACCAAATATCTAACTCACAGAGTATTTACTTCTTATCACTCAGAGACTGCCATGCTCCGATACATCCGAACTCTTGCTGATAGGGATCTGGCACTAGATCGCACCATGATTCCTCTCGGTTCTTGCACTATGAAGTTAAATGCAACCACCGAAATGATCCCCGTTACTTGGCCAGAATTCTCAACTTTGCACCCCTTTGCACCCGCTCCTCAATCTTTAGGGTATCGACGATTGATTCAAGAACTCTCAGATTGGTTGATTGCAATCACGGGATACGATGCAGTTTCTCTGCAACCAAATGCTGGATCTCAAGGGGAGTTCGCTGGATTACTGGCGATCCGCAATTACTTAGATAATCGTGGAGAAAATGACCGTGATATCTGCTTAATTCCTTCGAGTGCTCATGGCACTAATGCGGCAAGTGCTGTAATGGCGGGAATGAAAGTAGTAGTTGTGGCTTGCGATGAAGCTGGAAATGTTTCAGTTGATGACATTAAAGTAAAGATCGCTGAGTACAACGATCGCTTGGCGGCCCTTATGGTTACATATCCTTCAACTCATGGAGTCTTTGAAGAGGCCATATCGGAAATTTGTGGCTTGGTTCATGATGCCGGAGGACAGGTATATGTAGACGGTGCAAATCTCAATGCTCTCGTCGGCTTGGCCCAGCCGGGTAAATTCGGCGCCGATGTCTCTCATCTCAACCTCCACAAGACTTTCTGTATCCCTCATGGTGGTGGTGGACCGGGAGTAGGCCCAGTGATATCGCGTGCACACTTAGCGCCTTATCTTCCAAATCATCCGTTGGATGCCACGGCTGGTCCGGAAACTGGACCAGGACCGGTTAGTTCAGCGCCATTTGGCTCTGCGAGCATTCTTCCTATCTCATGGAGTTACATCCAGATGATGGGGGGAGAGGGGCTGACTCATGCCACCGAAGTGGCAATTCTTTCGGCAAACTACATAGCCAAGAAACTTGATCCGCATTTTCCGGTGCTCTACAAAGGTGCTCATGGTTACATAGCTCATGAGTGCATCGTCGATTTGCGAGATATTACAAAGCGAACCGGGGTAACGGTGGATGATGTAGCCAAGAGACTTATGGATTATGGATTCCACGCCCCAACCGTAAGTTTTCCGGTAGCGGGGACTCTCATGATTGAACCTACCGAATCCGAAGATATTGACGAAATCGATCGCTTTATTACTGCCATGATCTCCATTCGTGCGGAAATATCTGATATCGAGCATGGCGAACTTTCTATTGAAGAATCACCCCTCCGTTTTGCCCCCCATACAGACAGTGACCTTTTGCGCAATGAATGGGACCGTAAATATTCAAGAGAAATTGGCGCTTATCCCTTGGGGAGTGATCCTGAGATGGCTCACAAGGGTAAATACTGGCCAGCCGTAGGTCGGATAGATGGAGTATTTGGAGATCGTAACCTGGTCTGTTCATGCACTCCGATAGAAGACTTGGCCATTAATTGAGAGGAGCGCCATCTCAGTTCAAGCGTGAGTTGGTTTCCTTTTACTTTACATAATGTAGATTATCGGCGAAAAACAATACGTTGAAAACCCCACAGCGTTGTCTTTTTCCA
>JAYVUF010000111.1:0-5459 GCA_043788135.1 Actinomycetes bacterium | reverse complement strand
ACAACAACAACAACAACAACAACAACAACAACAACAACAACAACAACAACAAAACCAACAACAACAACAACCACTACAACAACCTCTATTGCCTCAACTTCAACTGCATTAACAGCAACGGCGCTGTCGCTTGTGGCCTTTTTCCGTTACACCCCACCCACCTATGTAGAACGTTGGGATTTGGAGCTCGTAGAGCAGCTCCTCGCATCTCCTCTCCCTCTATTGGACCAGGACAAAAGGGTGCTCAACGATGTTAAACTCAATGCAAATCCAGATGGCTTCTATCGTGTGGCGTACACTTTCGCGAAAAATTCATGCTTTGGGCGCGTTTACTCTAAAGGCAAAGGATATCAAGCCTGTACCCGCGAGATGAGGTCGAAATGTTCCGCTCGGTTCTATGACGAAGACGATATGACGAATTCATTCCCTACCATCCTTCGCCAGATCTTTATGCGTGCTGGTTTGTCCTGTCCCTGCCTCTCCGACTACGTGACCAATCGCGAAGAACTATTCCTTGAACTCGCCCCGTTTTCCACCCGAGCTCACCTGAAGCAGTTGTTCTTAGTCAGCCTGCATCTAGGCAACTACTTGGCTACCAATGACTTTGTCCCGATTCCATTCATCTCCCGCTTCCAAGACGAAATCAAACGGTGTGCACTTGCCCTGGCCGAATTACCAGTGTACGCTGCTTTTCAGGCTTTTGCTTCCTCTCAAAAAAAACGTTACCCTCTCAGCTCTATGATTGCTTTGATTTGTCAAAATGTAGAATCCGAGATCATGCAAGCGAAGAATATATTTACTGAGCGTTTCTTTGCTGTGGCAACAAACTTATTTGATGGGCATCTGCGTGAGAGAGGCCCCCTTGATATGGCGGCGTGTTCTATTTTTATTGAAGAAAAAACCGGCTTCCGAGTGTCCTTCGTCACAAAACCCTCTGATCCAGCTCCTGTCTCCGCTGCACCAGGCTTGCCCGCAACCAACACCTCCACTACTCACACTACTACTCCGAAAACCATTACTATTTCCCATCCATCCCTACCACCACCACCCTTATCGATAACTACCATCCCCTCCTTCACTACAGCCACGACCTTGCCTACTACCTTTTCTACCACCGCTGCCACTACCACAATTGCTGCTACTGTTACGTTTTCCTCCACCACCTCTACTTCTAATACCCATGTATGCCCACCGCCAAAACCCCGAACTCTCATCACACCTACGACCTCACCCACCCAAGCCCTCTCACCGAAAACCCACCCAACCTTAACAGTCCCAACCCTGGTCAAGACCTCCGATGACTTCACTGACTATGATATTGTAACAAAAATTCTGCATAAGGGCCGCAAGAATAACAAAGTGAGGTATCAAGTTCTTTGCGAGGGTTATCCTGACCCCTTCTGGATCTTCGAGAAGCACTTACTTCCTAAGTGGGAGGTGCTGGTGCGAGATTTCAACAAGTTGCTTGCTCTCTCTCCCGCAAAGACACCCATGGTTGTGCCCCCGACCCCCTCACTCGATTCCCCATCAACCATCCTGCCCTTGTGTACAACCCCGACCCAACACACCATCTCCCCAAGCACCTCGATGACCTCAGCCAAACCGAAGAGCAACACCTCTCTTATTGCCGCACAAAACTCCGAACCTCCCTCACAACCACCCACATTGGTCGAGACAGAAACAACACCCTTCCAACCTCCCGCGACCAAACATTCAACCACCAAATCCAACCCCGCTCGCTTGCTTGTTCCCCATGCTGAGTCCAAGGGCCCTGGTTTTACCGCTCTGCCGCTCAAGGAGTTTAAGTCCCTCGTCTCCGATCCCAGTCATGCCGAGTCCAAGTCCCTCGTTTCAGACCCCGTTGGTGAGTCCACTCCCCTGGTCAAGCGTACCAGAGCCTCAACGGCTCAGACCATTGCCCCTAAGATCAAACCTCCTCAACCATCCCCCGTGGCTGTGGTAATTCCCTCCGAATGCAAGCCAGGCGATCTCCCACCTTTTATTGACATGTCCCCTCCAATCTTCAAATGGAACACTCGGGATCCTCAGGATTTTATTAATGATATCGAGTTCGCTTATGAAATGACTGCAAAATGGCGCAAAAATGTCTTCAAACTCCCTGGAGGTCAGTGCGGCAAGTCTTTCACTCAAGCGCTGAGCAAGTTATATGCTGCTTATGGTGAGAGAGGGCCGATGGAATGCATTGCATTTAAAGCCGCAGCAGTTTTAGCACCCTTACTCCTCCAACAGCCCGTCAGGACCAACAGTTACAAACCAAGCTATCGAGACAATGTCGCCCTTCTCACTCGCAGACTGCAACAGTGGGATGAAGGTAAAATCAGAGAGTTGGTCGATGAGGGAGACACTGTACAGAAGCAATTGGTCAAATCAAGGAAAGCACTGACTGATGCTACACTCGCTAAGCGGTTTGCGACTATGGTCTTCAACAATAATTTCAAAGGCGCAATGTCCCTGATCACGGAAAAGGGTAAGGGAGGCATATTGACGCTCGACGAGAAAACCAAGTCCGAGATGTCCGCAAAGCACCCAAAGCCCGAACCAATCAACCCTGAGGCCCTGCTATCTGGCGAGATGCCCCCTACTCTCCACTCTATATTTTTTGAACCACTCGATGGCGAGCTCATCAAGAAATGTGCGCTAAGAACGAAAGGCGGGGCGGGCGTCTCTCAGCAAGAGGATGCACTCTGGCACAAGATGGTCACCGGCTACAAAGATGCCTCTTCCTCTCTCTGCCATGCGGTTGGGTCTATCGCGCGGCGACTGTCTACCGAGTATGTTGACCCCAGTGGCCTTCAAGCCCTCCTAGCAAATAGAGGCATCGCCATCGACAAGTGCCCTGGATTGCGACCTGTGGGAGTTGGAGAGATTGTTCGCCGAGTGATTGGCAAGGCTGTCATGACCGTGACTGGCGAAAAGGTGCAAGAAGCTGTTGGCGCGCTACAACTCTGCGCTGGTCACCCAGTAGGTGTTGAATCTGCCATACATGCCATGCGAGGTTTCCTCGACGACGACGATAGCGATGGAATATTACTTATCGATGCCGACAACGCATTCAACCGCATAAATCGCGCGGTGGCGTTGTGGAACGTTCAATATACGTGCCCGGCAATGAAACATGTGCTGATAAATTTCTATCGGGCTCCAACGAGAATATTCATGAACAGCGACGGCTTCTTCGAACTGGCTTCCTCTGAGGGCACCACACAGGGTTGTCCCTTGGCGATGGCGATGTATGCCCTCTCACTTGTGCCACTTGTCAAGCACCTCCAACCTCTCTGCAAGCAAGTTTGGTACGCTGACGATGCGACTGGATGCGACAAATTTGAGAAGATGCGTGAGTGGTTCGACTTGCTACTCAAGAAGGGCCCAATCTATGGCTATTTCCCCAAACCCTCTAAGTGTATTTTAGTGGCCAAACCTGAGCGACTCGAACATGCACTGCAAGTATTCAAAGGCTCTGGCGTGGAGGTCAAGACTGAGGGATCGAAGGACACTGGAATTGAAGTCATCACTGAAGGTACGAGGCACTTAGGTGCTGCTGTTGGTACTACTGAGTTCAAGAGAAGCTATGTTGCGAAGAAAGTGGACAACTGGATTTCCGCATTGAAAAGATTGACGCTGATTGCGGCCTCCGAACCTCATGCCGCCTACTCCGCATTCACACAATGTCTGCAAGGTCAGTGGACTTTCGTTTGTCGATCGATGCCGTGCGCCCCCGAACTTTTCCAACCACTTGAAGACACTATCAGGAGTACCTTTCTGCCAACCCTATTGAAACGCGATGTGAACGACCTCGAACGCGAACTGATCAGTCTGCCTGTGAGGCTTGGAGGCATGGGAATTTTCAAACCAACCGAGGAATGCGTTGTGGCCCACTTCAACTCTATGTACGTCAGTGCTCCACTCGTCAAGTTGATCGTTCGCCAAATCTCTGAGTTCGATCCACGTGAGCTTTCTGCGGAAATCAAGCTGCTGAGAACAGACACCGATGCTCAGGCGGAGATTCGGTACAAAGACAAGCGCGACACCTTACTTGAACTCGCAAGCGATTCGATGAAGACTGCTCTCAAAGCAGCAGGCGAGAAAGGTGCATCTAGCTGGATGACGGCTGTTCCCTCCTATGACCACGGTACTATTCTGCACAAGGAAGCTTTCGTGGATGCGTGCTACATGCGGTATGGGTGGGATCTTCCAGGTCTTCCTGTTTCCTGTATTTGCGGAGCTGCTTTCAGTCTCCAACATGCCCTCGATTGCGCAACTGGAGGATTGAGGGTCATACAACACAACGAAGTGCGTGATGTGATTGCCCAAGTAATGCGTGAGGCAGGGCACACTGCGGTAGAAATTGAGCCCAAACTGCAAGAGCTGAGCGGCGAAGAGTTTGAGTTTAAATCTGCGAACAAGAAGCCAGATGCGAGAAGTGATATTAAGTGTTGTGGTTTTTGGAGTCCAATGCGACAGGCGTTTTTTGATATTAAGGTGGTTTCACCTTTTGCCCGAAGCTATGCTCGTTTGAAGCCCGCACAATTATTCAAGCAATCCGAAGCTGCGAAGATTAGAGAGTACAGGGAACGTATTCTCAATGTCGAGCACGGAGATTTTACGCCACTTGTTTTCACTTGCACTGGCGGAATGGCCCCTCAGAGTCACTATGTGCTGAAGAGACTGGCAGAGAAGCTGAGCCAGAAGCAAAACATCAGTGAGTCAGTGGTTTCTGGTTGGCTGCGCTGCAGAATCAGTTTCGCACTTCTGCGCACGACCCTGCTCTGTGTTCGTGCAACTCGCCGAGCGAAAGTCCAGGCGGACAACAACATTGAGTTGGCCGTGAGCGACACCCGTCTTGACTATTGACGGTGTGTGCCTGTTCTTTGTTCGGTGAGTGGTCCCGTTCTGTGCCGGGAGTTGGTCCCGTTCTGTGCCGGGAGTGCCGGTTCTTTGCCCGGCTGGCCCCGTTCTGTTCCGGGGATGGTCCCGTTCTTTGCCGGGAGTGCCGGTTCTTTGCCCGGCTGGCCCCGTTCTGGTCCGGGGATGGTCCCGTTCTTTGCCGGGAGTGCCGGTTCTTTGCCCGGCTGGCCCCGTTCTGTTGCCGGGGAGGGGAAATGGAGCAGTTCACGGCTACGTGGTACGCACTCACTCAACGGCATTCGTGCGCTTTAGGGTTGATGAGTTGCCCCCAGGGCCCTGTGCGCCCTAGGCTGTGGACAAGGTAGAGGAGCGCCTATGAATTTGGCCGCCCACCAACGCCGGCCTCTATCGATTGCTCAATGTAATTGGTATGGTTGATGACGTCATGCATTAATCCTATGTGATGGGCTTAGGACCTTGCATGGTGAGGCCATCCCTCTTACATTTTTCCCCTTTATTAAAAAAGAGAGAGAGAGAGAGAGAGAGAGAGGGAGGGAGAGAGAGGAGAGAGAGAGAGGAGAGAGACGAGAGAG
>JAYVUF010000110.1:0-3810 GCA_043788135.1 Actinomycetes bacterium | reverse complement strand
CTTGGCTCGCACTTTGAAGCCCGCAACTCCACGCATCAGATGAAGAAGATGACGCATGAAGATCTGATTCAGTTCCGCGACACCTTGCAAATTCCACTTCCAGATTCCGCTATAGATGCGAAAGTGCCTGCCTACTACCACCCCGGCGTTGATTCTCCGGAATATAAGTACATGATGGATCGCCGCTTGGAACTTGGTGGTTCGGTGCCTTCTAGGCGCAAGATTTCGCGCCCCTTGCCGCAACCTGCTGATTCAACCTATGAATCAGCAAGACGTGGATCGGGTCAGCAAGAGGTTGCAACAACTATGGCCTTTGTCCGTCTTCTCAAAGACCTCGTTAAAGATCCCGGGATCGGAAAGCGCTTTGTTCCGATAATCCCAGATGAGGCTCGCACATTTGGTATGGATAGCCTCTTCCCCACTCTCAAGATTTACTCCCCGTTGGGTCAGACATATGCATCCGTGGATCGCGATCTTATGCTCTCCTACAAAGAGTCAACTTCTGGCGTCATTTTGCATGAGGGAATTAACGAAGCAGGATCTACTGCATCATTTACCGCAGTGGGTTCTTCATACTCAACTCATGACGAACCAATGATTCCGATATATATCTTTTATTCAATGTTTGGATTCCAACGTACCGGTGATGCATTTTGGGCTGCCTCAGATCAAATGTGTCGAGGCTTTGTGCTGGGTGCTACCGCGGGACGGACAACTCTTAATGGAGAAGGGTTGCAGCACGAAGATGGTCACTCCCATCTCCTGGCGTCGACTAACCCGGCAGTGGTTGCCTATGACCCCGCCTTTGGTTTCGAAGTAGGCCATATCGTCAAAGATGGATTACGACGAATGTATGGTGAAAATAGTGAGAATGTTTACTACTACTTGACTCTATACAACGAGCCTTACATGCAACCAGCAGAGCCGGAAAACCTTGATGTGGAGGGTTTGCTTAAAGGTATGTACCTCTATTCACCTTCTACCAAAAAGGGAAAGAACGAGGTGAATCTTCTTGCCTCTGGAGTGGCTCTTAACTGGGCACTCAAAGCACAGCGACTTCTGATGGAAGATTTCAACATTAGCGCAGATGTGTGGTCGGTAACCTCATGGAATGAGTTAAGACGAGATGGTCTGGACACCGACCGACACAATTTACTCAATCCTCAAGACCAACGGACGGCCTACGTTACAAAGAAACTAAAAATATTTGATGCTCCTGTGATTGCCGTCAGCGATTTTATGCGTGCTGTGCAAGATCAAATTGCTCCCTGGGTGCCACAAGAATTTTATTCACTGGGAACGGACGGATTCGGAATGTCAGATACTCGCGGAGCGTTACGCCGCCACTTCAAGGTAGATGCCGAATCAATCGTTGTCGCAACCCTCGCCGAGCTTGCCAAGAAAGGTGAGATCAAGACGAAGGTAGTTAAGGAAGCGATTGAAAAGTATCGAATCTACGATGTCACCGCTGCTGATGCTGGCAGTACTGAGGGTTCTGGCTGATTTCTAAACAGTTACTTTGCGCGGGCTGAGCCTTCTAAAAAAGGAGAGCGCGAACATCATTGCGCCGGGAATCATGAGGGCGTAAGTAATTGAGGTGGCCTGTGCGACCCCAGAAACAACAAGTTTTACCAGCAACGTCAAAATCGCCAGCGCCAGTCCGATCTGAGCAACGACGACACCTCCAGGAAAATTTGATCTCTGGCTGGCGATCTGAGTAAGCAATCCGGCAAAGAACGAGCCACACAATCCCGCTATCAAAAATCCTAGAATCTCGCAGGTAAACGCCAGAGCGAAGTTATGGGCAGAAAAGTACTTAGCAAGAAGTAAAAATATTATAAAACTAGCACCACCAATTCGTGATGAAGTTCTGATCCAATAGGTATCGGGTTTGTAAATAAGTAATTTATGAATCCCGAGCCGGCCAAACGTCATTCCAAACAAGAAGACTAGGTACGGCACGATGCTCACAGTGGTGCTTGCCCTTATTTCTTGGTGAGAGGACAAGGTCGCCCAGTCATTGGTAGAGAACTCCACCATAACGGCACAGACGTAGGCGATCCCCATATATTGATTGGTGGTGAGCATTGCCCAGGTATCCCTTACGCGAACAATTTCACTGGCCTCATACTCGGTTGATCCTTGAATCAAAAAAGGTCGCATCCGAAAAGTTGAAACTAACGTGCCGATCCAGAGTAGAAACATCAACACATCTACCTGCCAAGCAAGTGAGACATGAGATGTGATGGCAATCGAGAGAACTGTCGTCAAAAGCGTTCCTAGACTAAACATGCCATGTAAACGGGGAATGGTTTTTTCACCACTCAGTAATTGACGCTTAAGTGCCTGGTGGTGAATCGCAATGTTGAATCCATTGAGGCCGACTCCCAACAGCATATTCACAATCAAAAATTTCCAGGCGGTGTGAATATGCGGCATCAGGGCGATGGGACCAAAGAGTAGAGCACTAGTCACGATCATCACTGGCCCAACTCCTAGGCGATGACATAACTGACCCACCCACATAAATGCAATTGGAGCCCCTAGCGCACCCAGACTAAGCAATACCCCAAACGTTCCATTGTTGACACCTAATGAGCGTTTTAAATCTGGGGTTCGTGAGGCCAGACAGAGCACTCCGAAGCCTAGATAAAGAAATAGTAAGTTGAGATTTCTACGTTCACGTGCGGTAACAAATAAGGTCAAAAGAGTGCGCTCGCTAACTGTTGTCTGGCTCGAATCAGAATGGGATCAACGGAATCTACCAATGCAAATAACCCTACAAGATGTTCGCGCAGAATCTTGCGATTCTCATCTCTCGTGGCGGCGATGGCAGCAATAAGACGATTGAAACTCGATTCATAATTGCCGCCCGCCATCTCGAGGTCAGCCGCTTGCCTTACTAAAACTAGATCTGTGGGATCGCCATTTGCTTTTTCGATAATGGCAAGCGAATCTAAGCCATTAATGCGTAGGAGCAGTTCGACTTGAGCTAAGCCCAGATGAGCAAAAGAGTTGCCAGGAGCGCGGTTAAGCCAGGCTTGATACGCAGCGCGTGCGGCCGAGAAATCACCGGCATCCAGCGCCTCAAGCGCGAGCGCCTCTTCAGGCTCTAACTTCTCTTCTACCTCTGCGCCCAGCGCTTGGGTCTCTAACCCAATTCCTCTCTCTGCAGCTAGTGCAAGAATTTTCTCTACAATCAAACGCAACTGCTCTGGAGTCGGTACCGTCTCAAAGAGTGGAACCACCTGTTCTTGAATGATTGCAAGTGCCAGAGGAACAGTTTGGACTTGGAGAGCCTTTGCAACTTCTGGCTCTTGATCGACGTTGACTCCTCCCAGTAGCCATGTAGCCCCAGCATCTGCGGTCGAATCAGATTCGTGCATTGTGCCCAGCGCGCGCAACACGGATAGTGACTCCTCTGATCGAGGAGACCAGCAGACCAAGATAACTACTTGATTGTGCGAAGCCGGAAGCACATCTTGCATCAGGTTACTTTGATTGATGGATACGCCTGGAATCTTGTCATGGCTAACTGGAGTTTTCAGCACGCTCAAATCAAAGGCCGCACCAAAATTTTTAGGCAGAGAACTCATCGACTACAACCGCTTCCTCTTGTTTGGGTAGATTTCTAAATGGCAAAATAGAACGAATATAATCTTCGGTTGCAAAAGTGATACCCAAATCCTTCCCCGCTTTCTCACCAAGATACCAACGATGCTCCAGTATTTCATGGAACATTTGGGCCGGTTCTATCCGACCACGCAGCGCTTCAGGCACCATGTTGTTGACTCTGTGATACGTCTGCGT
>JAYVUF010000109.1:0-3341 GCA_043788135.1 Actinomycetes bacterium | reverse complement strand
GACACCATCATTAATAATACTGATCGCAAGTATGGACATATTTTGCCAACCTCCGTAGGAGAGATTTTCGGTTGCGATCATGGAGTGACCTTTCATGTGGATCCCAAATTGCGGACCGTCTTATGGCAGTTTGCAGGTGAACCTCTCTCGATTGAAGAGCACGCAATTCTGACTCACGCGTTGGAAGTAGTGGAGAAACTGCTCAAAGATTTGATTTCACCCGAAGAGATAGGCGCTCTGCTCCTCAGAATCGCGCAATTGCTTGCCGGTGGAACTTTTCCCTATCCGAGTCAAGATTGGCCATCCGTACCATGGCCACCTTTTTAGATAAACTTCGTATTCTATGAGAATTCTTAAGCAACCATGGCCCAGCGCTGACCTAGCCTCACTTAATCTTTCACTCCCTGATTTACGACTTTGTAGTACATCCGGGGAGTTGGTTATGCCGATTGGAAGCACTCAAAGAATGTATGTGTGCGGGATCACGCCCTACGATGCTACTCATCTAGGTCATGCCGCCACCTATCTGACTTTTGATTTAATTAATCGCTATACACGTTTAAGCGGTGGGAGCGTTCATTTTGTAGAAAACATTACAGATATTGATGAACCACTATTAGAACGAGCTGCTCGCGATTCCACGGATTGGGTTTCCCTCGCCCAGAAGGAGACAGATCTTTTCGCGACAGATATGACAGCGCTGCGCATATTGCCTCCTGATTGGTTTGTGCCTGCTACGCAAGCTATGGATTTAGTTGAACAAGCAATTTTGCAGATGCAAGAGAGAGGTTTTGTCTATGAGGTTGAAGGCGATCTCTATTTCCGAGTCTCTTCATTTTTAATTGAACTCCCCTATTCGCTTGATAAATGCTTAGAAATCTTCGCAGAGCGTGGGGGAGACCCTGCACGAATCGGAAAAGAACATCCATTAGATCCCATTCTTTGGATTGCGAATAAAAATGACGAACCAGGTTGGGCATCAAAGCACGGATTTGGTCGGCCAGGATGGCATATTGAATGTGCAGTTATTAGTTTGCGCTACCTCCTTGGCCCCGATTTCATAGCCGGTGATTCCACAAGGAGTTCGTTGATTGATATTCAAGGTGGTGGCAGTGATCTCATTTTTCCTCATCACTTTATGTCTGCGGTTCAGGTTAAAGCAATGACTGGTCAATCCTTTGCCCGAGGCTACGTTCATACCGGCATGGTCGGACTGGATGGCGAGAAAATGAGTAAAAGTAAAGGCAATTTGGTCTTTGTTTCCAAGCTGCTTCAACAGGGAATTGACCCCGTCGTGATCAGATTTGCGCTTTTACAAGATCATTATGCGAGTGATCGGATGTGGTCTGACGAGAAATTGGTAGATGCGATTTCCCAAGTTGGTGCTATCCGCAGCGCCCTATCCCGACAAGAGGTCGCTCAAACTTCAACGCTTGTTCTTGACATAGTGCAGGCGCTAGCAAATAATCTTGATACTCCAACTGTTATGACGCTAATTGGCGACTGGGTTGTCGATACAAATCAAGGCGCAACTGGCGGATCGACGGGGGAAATCTCACGTTTTCTAGACAGTGCTTTGGGTCTCGCTTTTTAGCCCCATAACCATCCAGTCATCCAGCCATCCAGATATCTAGCTACCTAGCCTTTTAGGCTAAACTCCCTACCTTATGAAGAAGCCATCTCCACTCCGTCTGGCCTTAAATAGTCGCACGGTAATAGCGGATGGCGCTATGGGCACCATGTTGCAAGCGGCCAATCCAAGCATGGAAGATTTCCAAGGATTTGAAGGTTGCAACGAGATCTTGAACGTTTCTAGAGCCGATATTGTTAAAGCAGTTCACCGGGAATACCTGGATGTAGGGGTCGATGCGATCGAAACCAATACTTTTGGAGCAAATTTTGCTAATCTCGCCGAGTATGGGATTGAAGATCGCATTTACGAATTGGCTTATGCCGGGGCGGTAATCGCTCGTGAAGTTGCCGATGAGTATTCAACTGATTCCAAACCACGATTTGTATTGGGTTCTCTGGGGCCGGGGACAAAATTGCCAACTCTTGGACATACGACTTATCAGGAGTTAAAAGCTGCTTACAGCATCGCCTCTCAAGGTTTGATTGAAGGCGGTAGCGATGCGCTCTTAATTGAAACTACGCAAGATCTCTTGCAGGCTAAAGCGGCCGTAAACGGTGCCAGGGCAGCTATTGATGGCTCGGATAGAGATATAGTCCTCATCGTCCAGGTCACGGTTGAAACTACCGGAACGATGTTACTTGGATCTGAAATTGGTGCGGCCCTTAATGCTTTGGAACCACTTGGAATCGATGTTATTGGATTGAATTGTGCCACCGGTCCTGCCGAAATGAGCGAACATTTAAGGTCTCTATCTCAAGGTTCGAAATCAATGATTTCAGTCATGCCTAATGCGGGTTTGCCGATATTGGGAAGTGATGGCGCCGTCTATCCACTTACAGGAATAGAACTTGCCAAATATTTATACGATTTTCGTAAGAACTATGGAGTCCGACTCGTTGGTGGTTGTTGCGGAACAACTCCATCTCATCTAAAAGAGGTCGTAGACCTATTAGCCAATTTTGAAATTTCGACGCGAAATCCACAACTCGAACGTGGCGCTAGCTCCCTTTATCAGTTTGTCCCTTTTCGACAAGATACCTCCTACTTATCTATCGGAGAGAGAACCAATGCCAATGGTTCACGAGCCTTTCGAGATGCTCTGCTCCAAGAAGATTGGTTAACCTGCATCGAGATCGCGCGTGATCAGATTCGCGATGGTGCACACATGCTCGATTTATCCGTTGATTATGTGGGACGAGATGGTGTTAAGGATATGCAAGAGCTGGCATCGCGGTTGGCGACAGCATCGACACTTCCCATCGTTTTAGATTCCACAGAACCCGATGTGATCAAAGCTGGTCTGGAACATCTTGGGGGTCGCAGCGTTATTAACTCTGTTAATTACGAAGATGGAGATGGAGAGACCTCTAGATTTGCGCGAATCATGCATCTTGTTCAAGAACATGGAGCAGCAGTAATTGCTCTTACTATTGACGAAGATGGGCAAGCGCGCACAGCCGATTGGAAATTTAAAGTAGCATCCAGACTTATTGAGGATTTAACTGGTCGTTGGGGTATGAATATCGGGGATATCTTGATCGATTGCCTCACCTTTCCAGTAGCGACCGGGCAGGAAGAAACACGTAAGGATGGGATTGAAACCATCAAAGCAATTAGAAACCTAAAATCGGCGTATCCGCAAGTTCAGACCACATTGGGAGTTAGTAACGTCTCTTTCGGACTCAATCCAGCGGCGCGAATTGTTCTG
>JAYVUF010000108.1:0-9342 GCA_043788135.1 Actinomycetes bacterium | reverse complement strand
ATAATTGCATCGAGCTCGGTGAAATTATCGGCCATCGTGCCGGAACGCACTCCAGCATTACTATGAACATCAAAATTGTCATTGAAATCAATACTCGCGGTTTTGATTGGAGTATTCCCATTCAGCAATGATGCAAGAAGTTTGAAACCTTCTGCAGTCGAAGTGTCTGGATAAGTTACATGGGCTTTGTCTTTAACTTTTCTTAACTCTTCGCTGGCAGCCAACGATGAGATTGCAACCTGGCTCCACGCATGGGGTGATCTACCATGAACATTTTGCAAAACTTGAAGATAATTTTTATGATCAACTTCAATATCGCCAAGGATGGCATCGTCTAAACTGGATAAAGTCACTGTAGGCGCGGCCCCGTAAAAAGCGACCGGAGTTTGGTCGGCAACGCTGACACCCGACAGTACGTTAGTTGCACCTGCTGCTTGAAGGAATCGATTTTGCCAACCCGTTACCGTTCCAGGGTTTCCATAGGCAGCTAGTTCCAGCGCATTTTGATCGTCGAAATGGCTACGAGTCCCAACTGGTGTACCGGCGGCATGAACTATGGCTAATTCTTTGGAGTCAAACAAGGATTTAAAGTTCACCAAATTCGGATGCAACCCAAAATTTCGATCTAATATCAACGCTTTTGAATCCAAGACTGAAATTGTGGGACGAAGTCGAGCCAAATCTGAGTCACCCAGACGAGGAACTGCCATCAGCCCATCCATGCCACCACGCATCGAGAGGGTGATGATCACATCACTCGGGGTGTCCCCGAATGCGGCCAAGGAGTATTTCATTCCAGTAGCGCTGGAGATGATCAAACCACCGCCTACTGCCAACATGCCATTAAGAAATGTTCGACGGGAAATTCCCGCTTCGGTTTGTTGGAAGTCCGGGCAGCCACACTTTTGCGTAGTCATCGGAAATTCCATAACGGCATTGCTAGTATCAAAGTGGAGGCGGTTTGCCCATATTGGGTTAACTGCGAAAGCGAAGCGGATGTGTCATAGGAATCAGAAACTACGCTCACGATATCGTTTCGATCCGCTGCAGAAAGTTTGGTTCCCAATAATCGAATAGAGAGGGCATCGACAATATCTCCTGGCTTGACCGCAACACCCTTAAGTAGGTAATCGAAATCAGGTCGGAGAAAGTCTTGGTCATTCCAGCCATGACTTAAAGCTGCACCCATATTCCACCTGCGAATTTGACCATTGAGCGTGGTCCAGGGGATTGCGATATCCGGGTAACCATTGGGAAATGGCCAAGCCATAGGTTCATGCCCTTGAGCCACCATGTAGTTGTCGATATTTTGTATCACGGAGTCGTGGAAGTAATCATCTGGCTTACTGGCATCGCCAGGTTGGATCGGAGTTGCAAATTTCAACTCTAAATTCCGAACAACGGAGGCAAAATGTTCCATGGGCCGCTTTACTTTCTTACCGGCGTTACCCATGAAATCACGAGATGAAATCATGGAGCGCATAACAGATGGAATATTGCCGCCGGAGGTCATATATTTTGCTGACATTCGGGAAATCAGTGCCGGAGATGGTTCATCTGCAACAAATCTTCGGGCCAATCTGGTACTAAAAGCCTTGGCTGTCTCTGGTTTCATCGCAAGGTAGTGGACCAGCGATTGAGTCATTTTTAGAATCTCTGTGGAGTCCGCACTGGAATTGGGATGTGTCCATCCAAAGACTGAGAGCCTCCCTGACCAATGCTGCTCCGGATCAACCACCAGTATATTTTTGTCGTAATCCCAATAAATACCCGAGAAGGCGCGAGCGGCATCAACGACATCACTTTGCAAATACCCTGCTTTAGATGTCACCGTATGTAACTCTTGAAGTTCACGACCGTAGTTTTCGTTGGGGGCTTCTTTGGTATTTTCATTGCCATTCAAATAATCCAACATTGAAGGATGTATCGAGGACGCCATCAACATATCAGGGTAGTTTCCAAGCGCATTTGCTCGAATGACATCACGGTCAAACGAGACCCTAGATTGCCAGGCCGTGTGTAGCGGGACATGAATATAATCATTGAAATGTTCTACTAACATTTCGAATAGTTGTCTTTTGGAAAAGAGGCGCCTGATTAGGGTTATTGCAGCAAGTTCATCACCGGAGAGATCATTATTTTTATCAAATGCTGAAAATTTTGAAACTTCATCAATAGTGGCTGCCAGAGTCACAAATCCAGATAATTTTGAAATGGAATCTGAGCCTTCTGATAGTGAAGGACTTAATTGTTTATCCAACCAAGATTTAAACCCACTATTTTTAATTTGAATAATCTCTTGAGGGGTAAACCCGTACGTCAATTTAGAAAGTGCAACCCAATTTGCATTAGTTGGATACAAAGTAGCAACCATTGGGGTCAACTTTCCTGGGAGAAGTGGGTGGGCAAAATCTACTGGGTGCAGAACTCAACTGTGAAGAAATTTACCTACGTCAGTCAATATGTCTTCGACGGGCATCAGTTCTAGATGAGATATTCCTGGGTAACGTGTGAGAATTTTAGTCGAAATAATTCTGAAGTTTTAATCCCACGGATATTTGACGAGAACCATTAGTAGTGGCAACCTTCGCACGGGTTAACCCTGCGCTTCTTCAGTAAAGCAATGAAGAAGGCGGGGATTACTTCCGGGTCATAGACGCCTCGGGAAGGAATTAGCCCATCCTTTAATTGTGTAGGGGAGGACAACCGTGAATCAGAACAACGGAAATGGTCGACGTAAAAGCAGAGGTCCAAAAACTTTGCTATCCATGTGTGCAGGAGGGCTCGGCATTGCGCTTGTTTTGAGTATGACTGCTCCAGGATTTGCAGCTGCTGCTGAGCGAACCCAGGCGACTACTCCCGGGATCTCACCGGCCACCGCCGCGGACGCCCCACTCACTAAGACAGTCTCATACCTTCTTTCCCAAATGACTCCAGGCGAAGAGGTTGCGGTTATCGAGCACTCCGTCGATCCAAATAACCACGGCCAAGCTGGCTATCTGGCCGGTGTTCCCCGACTTGGCATTCCCGCAATCCGGCATGCTGACGCTTTAGGCATTAACGTCTACGCCAACGCAACAGCGTTCCCCACTCGGCTTGGTCTCGCCGCTTCCTTCGATCGCAGTGCGTACAACCTGCTCGGAGAAGAAGTTGGAAAACAGGGAAGGGCTTTGGGCGTAGATGTCGTTTACGGTCCCCAGGTCGATTTGGCACGCTACCCTTCTTGGTCCAGAAATTTGACGACGAACGGCGAAGACGCTTACGTCTCCTCGCAATTCTCTGCAGCTGAGATCAACGGCATTCAGAGCACGGGCCTCATGTCCCAGGTCAAGCACGTATCGTTCTACAACGGCCAAGATCGAGACACTCCGTCTCTTGTCGGCTCACAGGCAGCCCACGAGATCTACCTCGCACCTGCGCAGTCCGCAATCCAGCAAGGTGGCGTCAGCTCAGTGATGTGCTCATACGCGATCTTCCAGATCGTGGGTGAACAGAGCGCCCCGCAATACGCCTGCGAGAATTCCAATCTTCTTAACAACATCGTTAAGAACCAGTTCCAACTCAAGGGTTTCATCACCTCCGACTACACCGCCAGCCACGATACTTCCGACATCCTGGCCGGTATGGACAATGAGTTCGCCTCCAGCAACCTTTCGGCATCCAAACTGGTCCCGCTTATTGACGTGACGTTATCCTCATTTAATGCTGCTTATGCCACTGCAACTGCCAATGCGGTTGCGCGCATGCTGTATGAATACGAGCGCTTTGGTCTACTAGATAACAGCAAGATTCCCAGCGCCTTCCAGTCATCAATACCACAGCACGGCGATGTGACATCTACCTTCAACGGCACCAGCGTTGACAAGAAGAGTGGCGATAAAGTCGCTCTGGCGCTGGCCGAGGAAAGCGGCGTTCTCTTGAAGAATGTGAAGGATGCCCTTCCCCTTTCGCGGAACAAAACCGTAGCGGTCGTTGGCCCCACCTCGACGCTCCTGCCCGCAAGCCCTGGCGGGGAACGATCTCGTGGCTTTAGCGATGCGGTCCAAGTCACCCCACTGAGAGCCATCAAGGCGCAGGTGGGTCGGGCAAACGTCACCTCTGCTCCAGGTGTGGACTGGATCGGGGTTACCGTCCCGACCGCCAATCTGAGAGTGTCAAAGGATGTAAACGCGCTACCTGGCCTTACCCGTACGAGCACGGTTGGCGCTACCACCATCGATAGCACCGTTGACGGCCATCAAAAGAACTTGGTCAAAGGCGGTAGTTACACCTGGACCGGTTACCTAAACGTCACAACGGAGGACACCTACGGCCTGCTTCTTCAGCGGCCATATGGGATCGACACCGGCAACAAAACGGCTTACAACGGGGGCATACGGCTGGAGGCCAGTCGCAACGCACCGCCGGAGCCGCTCAGCCTCAGTGTGGATGATGTTCCGCAGACGATTGTCAACCCCGGAGGAAACATTTTGCAGAACGCATTCCCTGGTGGGAAGAAGGCGTCCAATGGCCAGTACTTAGGCAAACAGAACTTGGGTGTAAGTCTGGAATTAACGGTGGGATTGCACAAAGTCAGCTTCACCTACAAACCGACCGTCACAACACCCACTGCTCCAACGGTCCGCTTCGCGTGGGCTCCCCTGGCACAGAACACTGCAAAAGCAGTCGCGGCGGCAAAGGCGAATGATGAAACTGTCATATTCGTTGATGACTCCACTCCCGGGATCACCCAAGGTGCCGGACCGAACTCATCCACGTCAGCAGCCCTTCGAAACCTTAACGCGGCGCAGGTAAACCTAATCAACACCGTGAGTGCCGCAGCACATGCGGCGGGTCACAAAGCCGTAGTCGTTCTCAACTCTGGAACCGCCGTAGCGATGCCATGGGTCAACAACGTCGATGCTGTACTCGAAATGTGGTACCCGGGAGAACGGGGTGGCGAGGCCACATCCAATCTGCTTTACGGGCTGGTTAACCCATCCGGCAAACTCCCGATGACGTTCCCTAAGGACGACAACTCGACGCCCTTTTCCGATCATCTAGAGCGCACAACCGGAACGCAGACTGGAACCGAGACCACACCTTCAATCAAATGGACAGATGGAGTGGATGTGGGCTACCGCTGGTACACCGACCCGACCGCGAATGTAAATGGCTATAAGCCGCTTTTCCCGTTCGGTTTCGGACTTTCCTACACGACGTTTCGGTACTCCGCTCTTCAGGTGAAGAACGCGCAGGACGGCGGACTCGACGTGAGGTTCACTGTCACGAACATGGGTAAGAAGGCGGGAGCAGACTCACCTCAGGTGTACATCGGAGCTTCCCCAAATCTTGCCCGGCCGACTTTTGACGCCAACGGCATCGCAACTGCAGGGTTCCAACAATCCGCATTGAAGTTGGTGCAGTTCGATCACATTCGACTGGCCTCTGGGCAGTCGAAGACGGAAACCCTTCATGTCGCACGGCAGCAGGTATCCGCCTGGGATACCGTCGGTCAGAAGTGGGTAATTGGATCAGGTGACCGTGTCGTTTCTCTCGGTTCATCCTCCGCAGATCTCGCTCTCTCGGTTACCTGGAAAGTCGGGTAACCCACTTTCGCTCCAACGGTGAGACAGTCGGCGCAGGACGACTCGAATTCTTCACCTTCTAACTGAACCGCGTAGTTTTTGTGGCTGGACGGCCAAAGCAAAGGTCGTCCAGCAACGCGCGTGTAGGGTTTTTTTAAGTCAGTAATTCGGTGTGATGCCGCGGATTCGTGGCTTTAGTGGACTCCGTAACGTCGACTCGATCATTATCCATGAAAACACTTCACCACAATTAAACCGCAAAGATCAAAGCTGCGGTTTAAATCCCAGAACTTCTCCGTAGAAAATTAATTCACGTTCTCGGCAATGAATCTGATTTTCCGCCTTACGGAAACCATGGCCTTCACCCGAATACTCATGATATTCATGTTTAATATTTTTACGTACGCAGAGATCGCGAAAAACCCGAGATTGCTCTGGTGGTACGACTTTGTCATCTAGACCCTGGAACAAGATAAGAGGAGAGGTCAGATTTTCGGCATGCGTGATAGGTGATCGTTCGATATATAGATCTCTGCGCTCGGGGTAAGGTCCAATCATCGAGTCGAGATAACGGGATTCAAAGTCATGGGTATCAAGTGCGAGACCTTCCAAGCTTGCCACCCCATAATATGAAGCACCGGCAGCAAACACATTCGAATTAACGAGAACGTTAAGTACCGTGAACCCACCCGCACTTCCACCTCGAACCAGAATCTGATCTTTATTGGCAGCGCCTACTTCGATGAGATGTTCCACAACGCTGATGCAATCTTCGCGGTCCAGAATTCCCCATTTTCCATTGAGCGAACGACGATACTCTCGACCATAACCCGTTGATCCACCATAGTTAACATCCACGACCGCAATTCCTCGTGATGTGAAATAGTTAAAGCCCAGATCAAGGGTGGCACTCACATGAGCCGTGGGGCCACCATGTACCGTGACAATTAATGGTGTTGAGCCTATATGTTCGTTATCAGGATTATGCGCTGGGTGCATGATGGCAAAAACTTTTCGACCATCTTTACCAGGCACCTCGATTTGATATGGTGTTGTCAGATATTTCGGATCGAAGGGTACTTCTGTCTTATACAAAATCTCCGTCACTTTTCTCAAGGTGAGATTAACTTGAATGAGAGCCTGAGAAATCGTAGGCCCTGCGCAAACTACATATAGAAGATCGGCCGCAATCGCAAAATAAGTTTCAAAATGATTGAACTCCGTAGCGATATCTTCAAATATTCCAGTTTCTGGGTCGAGAATAGTTAGTTTTTGGTTATCAACAAATCCATGTACTGCCAAAATTTTTCTATCAGGGGTGAGCGCTAGAAATTTTTCACCGAGAGTCCAGATCGGACCCGCCCATTCACTACTTTCATTGACTAGTTGTTTTTTATTCCCAGAGAGCATTACCTGCCAAGGATTCCACCAACCACTTTCATCGCTGATGTAATAGATTTTTTCATTATCAGCCCAAATAGGATGCAACACCGAACACGTAGGATTTCCGTCCAGTACCCTGCGGTTCTTAAATGCCCCATCTTCGATATCCACTACAAATAATTCGGTCCCATCCCATGGCATTTGAGGATGCTCCCAGCCAATAAAACTGGCATGTTTTTTATCTGGGGAAATGGAGAGATATGCATAGAAGTGGGAGCTGCTATCTAGAACTCGAATGCCGGCTGCGGATACAGCGATTAAATCTCTTGAGGTCTTACCATCTTGCGCAACAATTTCTCGAAGACACCATATTTCTCCGTCTGCAAAAATCATTTCAAGATATCGGTGACTCCCATTTGTTTCTGGAGTGAGAGCAACCGGTTTGTGACCAATTTCAAAATTGTATAAACGTTGATCTGATTTATTCACAAAGGCAATGTTTAGTGAATTATTGGCTTCATATCCCAACCACGCGGTACCGCCGTATTCGTGAACGCTCGAACTTGCATCCCATGGCGCTGGCAGTAACACGCCGTGTTTCTTGCTAACAATCGTGACCCGGCCCGATTCAGTAGGGCGCATTTCTCCCCATAAAACATCTTCACCCACAGTTTGAACTCCCCATAACTGAGTTGCCGCGGCAGTGAGTAATTTGGCAGTTATCGGAGAATTCCAAGAGCCTGGTATCTGAGTCATTTTCAAACGCTACCCTAAACGGTCATGGGAAGGGGTTATCAAACAATATAACTATGGATATAGGAAAGATGATCAGGTTTTACCAAGGCATTCCATTGAACCATCACGAAACTTTTGGACCAAAGTGATGATTGATGAGGCGACAAAGAGATCTAGAAAACCTAAATGAAAAGAGCGACATATATTTGGACAGATGAGTGACCTGAATCTTGAGACACCAAATTTGTGCGTTGTGAGGTGTTCTGTTTTTTCACATAGTTGACTCATGTCTCAGCACATAGTTGACACTTGGGGATGTCTGATTCTCGCCCTAATTCCAAGTCTCAGGTCATCATTCTCATCTTCTCACATGAGGGGATAACCCCATCCCAGGCTGCCAAGCACTTTGGGGTGAGTAGGCAGTGGGTGCAGGTCTTGATCTTTCGACACAAGGCCGGTGGCCGAATGATGGCAGGATTCGTGTATGAAGAGCGCGCAGAAAAGAATATTAATTGTTGGAGGCGGGGCGTCGGGTGTAATCGCTGCCATCGCCCTTATGCGAGCTGGAATTGAGCCTGACATGATTGATATAGCCGAGCCGCGCGAATTACTCGGTGAAGGTTTGGCCTATCAAACCCGAAATTCCTTGCATCGTCTCAATGTTCAGAGCTCGAGAATGAGTGCAATAGAGGAGTTGCCTAACGACTATTTAGAGTGGTCTAACGCCCTTCCATATTCATTTATGGAGCGCCAAAGTTATGGTGAATATTTACGCGATCGTTGTGGAGCTGGACTAAATCACATTATAGATTATGTAATTGACTTAGATCTGCGCGTAACGGGTGAAATTTCCGCAACTTTTTCATTGGGAACTAATAAAAATTATGATGAGGTCGTTTTAGCGATGGGCCACGGCAAAGCTCGTATCCCCAATTTTATTGGTGACCTACCCGAGTCTCCTCGAATAATCCTTGACGTTTGGGATGGGTCAATTCTGCCCGATTGCCAAACTATGCTCTGCTTTGGCACTGGCTTAAGTTTCATCGATACCGCGTTGACTCACTTATCGCGCAAACCCAGCAATAGAGTCATTGCAATTTCTGGTTCAGGAAATTTACCCGAACGAATTGAGGGTACTCACGTAGACCAGTTTGAACCGACTCTGGACGAGGTCAATACTCTTGAAAAACTACGTGCTTATCTATCTGACGCTGGGGATAATTGGCGTGCTGCCGTAGATGAATTGCGACCCATTAAAGATGAGATGTGGCGCGGGTTCACACCATCTGAACAAGAAGAATTCTTGTTGACTGTCGGTTCTGCTTGGTCAAGGCGCAGGCATCCGATGGCACCTGCGATTGCCGATCGAGTTGATCATGAAATTAAATCTGGACGAATACAAATCATTAAGGGAAAGGTTTCTAGAGTGGTTGAGCTTGAAACCGCGATCGAAATTAATCTTGAAACTGGGGACTCATATTCTGCCGAATATTTAGCTATATGCGTTGGACGTGACTATAAAAACTCAGATCCACTTAGTACCTCTTTAATCGACGCGGGCAAGACTCGACGCGGGCAACTCGGTATCGGACTCTCAGTCGATGCTTCTACTGGGTTACTTGAAAACTCTGATGGCAGTAAGCACTCCAATATTTAC